>NZ_MUNH01000043.1:0-7479 GCF_002154615.1 Streptomyces recifensis | reverse complement strand
CGTCTACGAGGAGCGGTCGGTGGCGTTCACGCTCCCGGCCGGACTCGGCCTGGACGCCGCCGCCGACCGGCTCGGCACCGACGTCGCGGAGATCACCCTCGCCGCCTTCGCGGCGCTGCTGCACTGGTACACCGGCCAGGAGGACATGGTGCTCGGCCTGTCGCACGCGGGCCGCGACGAGCGGGACCGGCACGTCGTCGGGCCCCTCGCGAACCTGCTGCCCGTACGCCTGTGTCCCCGCGCCCGGCAGTCCTTCGCCGACCTCGTCGCCCACACGGCCGCCGAGACCGCCCACGCCCGCGCACACGACCGCGCCCGGTTCGACGAACTGGTGCGCGCCGTCGACCCGTCGAAGGACATGAGCCGTACCGCGCTCTTCGACGTGCTCTACAGCTACCTGCCCGCCGCGGCGCCCCTGCCCGGACCGGACGGCGCCCCCGCACACGTCGTGGACACCGCGGGCGGCCGCGGCAAGTACGACCTCCACCTCGCTCTCCAGCCCGACGGCGACGGCCACCGCGGTCATCTCGTCTACAACGGGCTGTACTTCGACCACGACCAGATCTCAGCCATGGCCGAGCACTACGCCACGGCCCTCCGGCAACTGACCGAGTGCCCCGAGGGCGAGGTGGCCGGCATCGACCCGCTCTCGGAGCGGGAGCGCCACACCCAGCTCCGCGTCTGGAACGCGACCGAGGCGTCGTACGAGGAGACCCCCGCCCACGAGCTGATCGCACGTCAGGCCGCGGCCCGGCCGGAGGTCACGGCCCTCACCGACGGCGACGTCACGGTGAGCTACGGCGACCTGATGGCCGACGCCCGCTCGGTCGCCCGGGGCCTGCTCGCCGCCGGAGTACGCCCCGGCGAGCTGGTCGCGCTGCTGTTCCCGCGCGGCGCCGACCAGGTGCGCGCGGTGCTCGGGACCCTGCTGGCCGGCGCCGCCTACCTGCCCATCGACCCTGCCGTCCCCGCGGAGCGCCGCGCGTTCATCCTGTCCGACTCCGGTGTGCGCCTGGCCCTCGCACCGCGCGCCGGCACCGGGGGCGACTTCGACGGAACGGTGCTCGCCCTGGAGGAGATGCTCGCCGCTCCCGCCCCCGAGGCGACCGCGCTGCCGTCCGTGCCCCTGGACTCACCGGCCTACTGCATCTACACCTCCGGCACCACCGGCCGTCCCAAGGGCGTGGTGCTGACCCACCGCAACCTGGTGCGACTGCTCGACAACGACCGGCTGCCGTTCTCCTTCGGGCCCGCCGACGTCTGGACGATGTTCCACTCCTACGCCTTCGACTTCTCGGTGTGGGAGCTGTTCGGCGGACTGGCGCACGGCGGCCGGGTGGTGCTCGTCTCCGAGGACGAGACCCGGGACCCGGGCCTCTTCTTCGACCTCCTCCAGCGCGAACGCGTCACCGTGCTCAACCAGACGCCCAGCGCGTTCCGCCGCCTGCTCGGTCTGCGCCCCACGACCCCGGCCGGGCTGTCCGCCTTGCGCTGTGTCGTCTTCGGCGGCGAGGCACTGCGCCCGGGGATGCTGACCGAGTGGTCCGAGCGTTTCCCGCACGTCCGCCTCGTCAACATGTACGGCATCACCGAGACCACCGTGCACGCCAGCGTGCACACCGTCACCCGCTCCGAAATGGAGACGGACACGAGCGTGGTCGGCACCCCGATCCCCACCACCCGTCTCTATCTGCTCGACCGCCACACCGGCCGCCGCCTGCTGCCCGTCGGGGCCGTGGGGGAGATCTACGTCGCCGGTGACGGGGTGGCCGGAGGCTACCTGGGGCGGCCCGAGCTGACCGCCCAGCGCTTCGTGCCCTCGCCTTTCGGCGACGGCACCCTGTTCCGCAGCGGTGACCTGGCCGCCCACCTGCCCGACGGCTCCCTGCGGTTCATCGGCCGCGCCGACTCCCAGGTGCAGCTCCGCGGTTACCGCATCGAGCCGGGGGAGGTGCAGACCGTGCTGTGCGGCCACCCCGACGTCTCCGACGCGGTCGTCTTCGCCGAGGACGACCGGCTGGTCGCCGTCGTGCGGAGCGAACGGGACCTGGGCGCGGGGGAGCTGCGCGGCCACCTCGCGCAGCGGCTGCCGTCGTACATGGTTCCCTCGCTGTTCCACGTCGTGCGGACCATCCCGCTCACGGCCAACGGCAAGGTCGACGTGAAGGAACTGCGCGCCCTGACCGCCGCGGCGGCCGCCCCCGAGCGGCGCGAGCCCCGCGCCGGCACGGCCGCCGAGCTGGCGGCCGTGTGGTGCGATCTGCTCGACGTGGCGGCCGTCGGCGAGGACGACTCGTTCTTCGGCCTCGGCGGGCACTCCATGCTCGTCGTCCGCCTCATCGGTGAGATCGCCGACCGGTTCGGCGCCGAACTTCCGATCAAGACCCTCTTCGAGACGCCACGGCTGGGCGACCTCGCCGACCTCATAGACGCGGCCCCCGGCCGCCGGGGCACCGTCCCCGCCGCCCGGCGCGAGCCGGCCCCGGCTCCGTCCGCCGTACCGGCCGCCTCCGCCCCGTCCGCCGCACCCGGCCCCGTGACGGCCGGCACCGCTGTGACGGCGGCGGACGGCGAGGAGTCGCCCGCGAGCGCGTTCCAGCGCCGTATGTGGCTGGCGGAACAGATGGGCCAGGGCGCGCCCGCGAACGTCTCCCTCGGCTGGACCGTCACCGGTGTCCTGGACATCGCCGTCCTGGAGGACGCGCTGGCCCGCCTGGTCTCCGGGCACGAGATCCTGCGCACCGCCTTCCGCATGCGGGGCGGCACCGTCAGCCAGGTCGTCCAGCAGCCCTGGCGGCCGCGCGTGCACACCTTCGTGGCCGAGGGCGGCGACGGTCCCGAGGAGGCCGCGGCCCGGTGGCTCGACGAGGCGGTCGGCCGCCCCTTCGACCTCGCGTCCGGGCAACTGCTGCGCGCCGCCGTCGCCGACTGCGGTCCACGCGGCACGGCGTTCATGCTCTGCGTGCACCACCTCGTCGTGGACGGTGAGTCCGTACGCGTCCTCATCAGCGAACTGGAGCGCTGCCACCGCGACAGCCTCGCCGCGGTGCCCTCCGCACCGCCCGCGCTCCAGTACCGGGCCCACGCCGCCGCCGAACTCGCCGACGGAGCCCGCCGCGACGCCGACCTCGCGTTCTGGGAGCAACGGCTCGAAGGCTGGCCGGCTCGGCCGGCCCTGCCCGTCCCCGAGCGCCCAGAGGTCCACGGCGCGGTCCGGATCGACCTGCCCGACGGCCTGCTCGGCCGGCTGCGACCGGTCATGGCCGAACACGGCGCGAGCTGGTTCATGATCATGGCGGCGGCCCTGGCGACCGCCCTGCACCGGTGCGGCGGCATGCCCGCACTGACGTTCGGCGTCCCCGCCAGCGTCCGTGACTCCGCCTCCGCCGACCTGCTGGGGCCCTGCCTCAACCTCGTCGTGCTCCGCTCGTCGCGGACCGCGGGCACCACCGCCCGCGACACGCTGAAGGCCATGCGCACCGAAGTGCTCGACGCCTTCGAGCACGCCCACGCCCCCTTCGACGAGGTGGTGGCCCGGCTCCGCCCGGACCAGTCGGCCGGGAGCGCGCCGTACACCGATGTCGTGCTCAACATGAACCTGCGCGGAGACCGGAGCGCGGTTCTCGGTGACGCCGAACTGCGCCCGGTGTCCGACGAGCCGAGATGGCTGCGCGAGGTCAAGTTCGGCGCCACGCTGACTGTGGGGGAGCAGGGAGGCGAACTGAGCGCCGTACTCTCCCACCGGGGTGACCGGGTGTCCGCCGCGGACGCCGCCCGCCTTGCGGAGGCCGTCGCCGCCTACCTCGTCGAACTCGCCACGGACGCGCTGCCGCCGCAGTACCGGGACTTCGTCCGCGTCCAGGACGCGGACCGCTCCTCGGGACGGCACGAAGCCTCCCTCGCCCACTGGCAGGAGCGGCTGAAGGGCGCGCCCGCCTACCTGGAACTGCCCTCGCCCGAGGAGCCCGCCCCGCACGGCGTGGTCGACCTGGCCCTGCCCGAGCGAGCGGGCGAGCGCCTGCGCGCCCTGCAGGAGCGGCACGGCATCTCGCCGTTCATGACGGCCGCCACCGCTCTGGCCGTCCTGCTGCACCGCCGCACCGGCACCGACGACGTGGTCATCAGCAGCCCCATGACCAACCGGGGACGAGGCGGACTCGCGGGCGTGTTCGGGCCCTGCCTGAACACCGTCCCGCTCCGCTCCCGGCTCCGCCCCGGCACCACGGTGCGCGAGGTGCTGGAGGCGATGCGGGACGAGACGCTGGAGGCGTTCGCCCACGGCGAGGCACCCTTCGAGGACGTCATCGACCGGCTCAACCCGCCCCGCAGGCCCGGCCGCACGCCCTACGGTGACGTCAGCCTGTCCTTCACCACGGTCGCGCCGCGCCCCCGCACCATCGGCGGGCGCGCCCTGAGCGCCGTACCGCTGGACGGCGAGGGCGCCGCCTACACCGGCAAGCTCGGCCTCACGGTCGCCCTCGTCCTCGACGGCGCACACCTGCGCGGCCGCCTGTCGTACCACGGCGGCCTGCTGCGCCGCGTGGACGTCGAGCACATGGCCGGCACCCTGGCCACGCTGCTGGACCGGCTGCCCGAATACCTCGACACGCCCGTCGCCGCGCTCGACCTCCTCCCGCCCGGGGAGGCGGAGCGCATCCGCGCCTGGGAACACGGTCCGCGGCCGGGAGCGGTCACGACCGTCCCCGCCCTCGTCCTGGACCAGGCCCGCACCCGGCCGGACGCCCCGGCCGTGGAGAGCACGCGCGGCACGCTCGACTACGGCGGTCTCGTGCGTCGCGCCCGCTCGGTCGCCGCGGCACTCAAGCCGCACCTGGCGCACGAGACGCCCACGGTCGCCCTGCTCCTCGAACGCGGCGAGGACTACGTCGTCGCCATGCTGGCCGCCTGGTTCGCCGAAGCCGCGTTCTGCCCGATCGACCCGTCCTGGCCCGCCGCGCGGCAGGAGTACGTCCTCGACGACGTGCGCGCCGACGTACTGCTGACCCGTACCGGGACCGCACTGCCGGACCGCGGCGCGGTCACCGTGGTCGACATCGCCAAGGTGCCGGAGGGCGGCCACGGCACGGACCCCGACACCGAGGGCCTGCCCGACTGGTCCGCCGACGCCCGGGCCTACGTCATCTACACCTCCGGCACCACCGGCAGGCCCAAGGGCGTCGCCGTCCGGCACGGCGGGCTCGCCAACCTGGTGCGCTCCGCCGCCTCGACCATGGGACTCGGCCCCCGGGACCGCTGCTCCCACCTGCTCAGCGTGAGCTTCGACTCCTCCCAGCTGGAGGTCTGGCAGGCCCTCGCCAACGGTGCCTGCCTGGTCCCGCACGAGAAGCCCGTGACCCCCTCCACGCTGGGCGCGTGGCTGGACGCCAAGGGGGTGACGGCGGCGTTCTGCGCCACCGCGCTGGCCGAGGCCATGTGGGGCACCGGCACCACCACGCCCCGCGCCCTGCGCTGGCTGAGCATCGGAGGCGCCGCGCTCTCCCAGCGGCCGCCCGCCCGACTGCCCTACCGGGTGCTCAACTCGTACGGCCCGACCGAGAACACCGTCGCCTCCTCCGAGCACATCGTGGACGGCGCCGGCACCACCCCGTTGAACTGCATCGGACGCCCCCTGCCCGGGGTGCGGATGCTCGTCCTCGACGAGGCCGCCCAGCGCGTCCCGCTCGGCACCGTCGGCGAGATCCACCTCGCCGGTGACAGCCTCGCCGAGGGCTACCTGCACCGGCCCGAACTGACCGCGGAGCGCTTCCGGACGATCGAGGTGGACGGCGGTCCGCTGCGCGTCTACCGCACCGGTGACCTGGGCCGCCGGCTGGCCGACGGCTCCGTGGAGTACCTGGGCCGGGCCGACCGGCAGCTCAAGCTGCGCGGCTACCGAGTCGAGCCCGGGGAGATCGAGCACTTCCTCCAGCAGCAGCCCGAGGTCGGCCAGGCCGCCGTCACCGGCGACCCGCAGCGCACACCGGCCCTTGTCGCCTACGTGACACCGCGGGGCGACCGCACCCCCGACAGCGCCGAACTGCTGCGCCGGGCACGGACGGAGCTGCCCGCCTTCATGGTGCCGGAGGCCGTGGTGGTCCTGGCCGCCCTGCCCCTCACCACCAGTGGCAAGGTCGACCATGCCGCCCTGCCGCGCCCCGAGCGCGCCGACCTCGTCGGCACCGTCGGACACGTCGCGCCGGGCAACGACACCGAACGCAAGGTCGCCGCACTCTGGTCGGAGGTCCTGGGCCTGCCGGACATCTCGGTCCACGACACGTTCTTCGACCTCGGCGGCAACTCCCTGGCACTGGCCAGACTGCACAGCAGGATCGTCTCCGCCTTCGGCCGGGAACTCCCCATCACCACCCTGTTCGAGCATCCGACCGTGTCCGCCCTGGCCCGCGCGCTCGGCACGGCCACCGGCCACGGCCACTCCGCCGGGCCGCCCGAAGGGCCCGGCCACCCGAAGCGACCCGTCCGCTCGGCCCGTGCCGTCCGGCGCGGGCGCCGACGCCCCGGCGCGGCAGGGGGCGAGTGACCATGACCACCGAAACCACCCCCGCCACTCCGGCCGGCTCCCCGTCCAGCGTGTGGAGGCATCCCACCCTGCGGGTGCTCCTCGCCGCGGAGACCATGTCCATGCTCGGCACGCAGCTCAGCGCCGTCTCCATGCCCTGGCTGGTGCTCCAGCTGACCGGCTCCGCCGCCGACATGGGACTGGTCATGGCGGCCCAGCTCGCCGCGATCACGGTGTTCGGCTTCTTCGGCGCCGCCTGGACCGGCCGGATCGGGCCCAGGCGGATCATGCTCATCGGGGACGCCGTCCGCGGCCCGCTCGTCGCGCTCCTGCCGGTGCTGTACTACCTGCACTGCCTGAACACGGTGACCTTCGTGGTCGTCATGTTCGCCATCGGCGCCTTCTACGCGCCGTACCTGGCGAGCCAGCAGGCCATCCTGCCGAGCGTCGTCGGTGAGGACGAGCAGCTCCTCGGCCGGGCCAACGCCGCCCTGCACAGCGCCACCCGGCTCAGCGTCCTGCTGGGCCCCACGCTCGGCGGCCTCCTCATCTCCCTCTTCGGCGCACCCACCGTGCTCCTGGTGGACGCGGTGTCGTTCGCCGCCTCCGCGCTGCTGCTGAGCCGGCTCCTGCCGCACACCCCGCCGCAGGCGCCGGTACCCCGCCGGTCCCCGACCGCCGCGCTGCGCCTTCTGCTGTCCGACCGGCTGCTGAGCAGCTGGTCGGCGGGTCTGGCCCTCGGGGAGATGGCCTGGCAGGCGATGTTCGCGCTGCTCCCGGTGATCGCCGTGACGCTGGAGGGCGGTTCGTCCCTGGTCGCCGGAGGACTGCTGACCGCCTTCGGCGGCGGAGCCCTGACCGGCACCCTCCTGGCCGGACGGCTGATGCGCCGCGTACCCCCGCGCACCCTGGCCCTACCCGGCAGGGTGGGCCTCGGCGTGGTGTTCTTCGCGCTGCCGCTG
>NZ_MUNH01000445.1:0-5959 GCF_002154615.1 Streptomyces recifensis | reverse complement strand
GGGCGGGCTGATGGGGCTGCTTGCCGGTGAAGGCGGTGGAGCCGTCGCCGATGGGGCGGGCCTTGGCGGGGGTGCTGCCACGGGGCGAGGGCTTGTCCGAACCGCTCGGGTGCTTGCCGCCGCCCACGGAGGCGGAGGTGCCGCAGCCGACGAGTCCGGCCGCCGCCGCTCCCGCGCCGAGGCCGAGTATTCCCCGCCGGGTGATGGTCTGCATGAAGCTCCCCGATTCGTCACGCTCACTGGATTCACCCAGTCAGATGATGTGACGAACGGGGAGGTTCCTCGATCGGCCGGTTCAGGCGCCGAAAGCCTTGCCCTGCGCCTCGGAGCCCTTCTGCGGCTTGGCCCCCGCGCGCAGATGCGCCGGCACCAGGTCGATCGCGGGCTCGCTGTAGCCGACGGACACGATCTTGTCGCCGAGGTAGGTGAAGGACGTCAGCGAGGCCAGCGTGCACTGCCGCTTGCGCGGGTCGTGCCAGAGCCGGCGCCGCTCGACGTAGCTGCGCACGATCCAGATCGGGAGCTGATGGCTCACCAGCACCGCCTCGTGCCCGCGCGCCGCGTCCTTGGCCGCGTTCAGCGCGCCCATCATCCGCACCACCTGGTCGACGTACGGCTCGCCCCAGGACGGCTTGAACGGGTTGACCAGGTGCTTCCAGTTGTCCGGGTTGCGCAGCGCGCCGTCCCCGACCCCGAAGGTCTTGCCCTGGAAGACGTTGTCCGCCTCGATGAGCCGGGCATCGATGGAGAGGTCGAGACCGTGCGCCTTGGCGATCGGGGTGGCCGTCTCCTGCGCCCGCTCCAGCGGGGAGGCGACGACATGGGTGATGTCGCGCGGGGCCAGGTGCTCGGCGACCCGCTCGGCCATCTTCCGGCCCAGCTCGGAGAGGTGGTAGCCGGGCAGCCGCCCGTACAGCAGGCCGTCGGGGTTGTGCACCTCGCCGTGGCGCATCAGGTGGACGACGGTGACGTCCTTCTCACCGGCGTTGCTCTCGGGGGTGGTCACGCGGTCGCCTCCGCGGCGGCTCGGGCCGCCGCCGGGAGGGCGTCGGCGATCTTCTGGATGGCCCGCTCGTCGTGGGCCGTGGACACGAACCAGGACTCGAAGGACGACGGCGGCAGGTACACGCCGTTCGCCAGCAGCGAGTGGAAGAACGCGGTGAAGCGGAACGACTCCTGCCGCTTGGCGTCCTCGTAGGTGCGCACCTGCCGGTCGGTGAAGAACACCGAGAACATGTTGGAGGCGTGCTGCAGCCGGTGGGCCACGCCCTCCTTGCCGAGCGCCTCGGTGACCAGCGACTGGATCTGCGCGGAGACCGCGTCGACCTTGTCGTACGCCGCGTCGTCCAGCAGCCGGAGCTGGGCGAGACCGGCGGCGGTGGCGACCGGGTTACCGGAGAGGGTGCCCGCCTGGTACACCGGGCCGGCCGGGGCGAGGTGCGCCATGACGTCGGCGCGCCCGCCGAACGCGGCCGCGGGGAAGCCGCCGCCCATCACCTTGCCGAAGGTCATCAGGTCGGGCTTGACGCCGTCGACGCCGTACCAGCCGGCGCGGGAGGTGCGGAAGCCGGTCATCACCTCGTCGGAGATGTACAGCGCGCCGTTCTTGGCGCAGGCGTCCTTCAGGCCCTGATTGAAACCGGGCTCCGGCGGGACGACGCCCATGTTGCCCGGCGACGCCTCGGTGATCACGCAGGCGATCTCGCCGGGGTGCCGGTGGAAGGCTTCCTGTACGGCCTCGAGGTCGTTGTACGGCAGCACGATGGTGTCGCCCGCCTGCGCCCCGGTGACACCGGGCGTGTCCGGCAGCGCGAAGGTGGCGAGGCCCGAGCCGGCGGAGGCCAGCAGGGAGTCGACGTGGCCGTGGTAGCAGCCGGCGAACTTGATCACCTTGGACCGCCGGGTGAAGCCGCGGGCCAGCCGGATGGCCGACATGGTGGCCTCGGTGCCGCTGCTGACGAGACGGACCTGCTCGACCGGCTCGACGCGGGCGACGATCTCCTCGGCGAGCGCGACCTCGCCCTCACCGGGCGTGCCGAAGGAGGTGCCGCGCGCGACCGCCTCCTGGACGGCGGCGATGACCTCGGGGTGCGAGTGGCCCAGGATCATCGGACCCCAGGAGCAGACCAGGTCGACGTACTCACGCCCGTCGGCGTCGGTCAGGTACGGCCCGCTGCCCGAGACCATGAACCGGGGCGTGCCGCCGACCGCGCGGAAGGCGCGCACCGGCGAGTTCACGCCACCCGGCGTGACCTCGGAGGCGCGGTCGAAGAGCGCCTGCGAGGCGGGCGCGTCGTAGGGGTAGGGCGTTTCGCTCATGACGTGCGGCTTCTCCGACTTCTCGGAATCCGGTGGGGTGGTGACCCCCTCAGGGTAGGCGGAGCGGCCCGGCGGCGGCGCCGTGCCCCGTCGGGGCGGGGTCCCGCGCTCCTCCCGTCGCTCGTGGGGGCCGATCCGGCCGACCTTCCTGGCCGGTGTTTCACGATCTGCGAGACTGACACCTGATACACACACCTCCGCGGCACGTAGTGATCTGAGACCGGGAAGATCCTGCGGACTTCGGTTTCACCGCACGTTTCGGCGGGCGGCCGTGGGGGAGGTCACTGACACGATGATCGGGTTGCGCGGCGGGGGCCACGCGTCCTAGAAAAGCACTCGGGTGGAGATATGCATCGCGGTGGCGGACTGGGCGAGGGGACTGACGACCTGGGTCCTCGGCGAGCCCGGCGGGGAAGGCACCGGCGCGAAGCGGAGGAAGCGACCGAAACACGTCAGGCCGACGCACGACAGGCACAGGGTCTACCGAGTGAGCCCGAGCGGGGCGACCGGACCGCCGACCTCGGGGCGGGGAGCAGAAATGGTGGTCGGGTGGGGGTGACGTACAAATACTTCGGTGCGCCGGACGGCGCGACCGCTGCCCGCGTCCCCATCTCGATGCGTCCCGAGGAACTCGGCGGCGACGAGCTGGGCATGAACGGCATGTTCACCAAGATCAAGCCGGAGACGATGGCCGCGATGGTGCTGACCGGCATCGAGGGCGTCCCCCTCCACAAGGTCCCGCCCCTCGAACTCGTCGTCCTCCACCCCGACTACGCCGTCGTCAAGCTCCCCATGACCGTCGTCGACCCCCTCCGCGACATCGGCGAGGAAGCGGTCGGCGCGGCCGCCTTCATCTGGTCCACGGTCCCGGACCGCGGCGGCCCCCGCGACGCCTTCAACGTGTACCAACTCCTGCACGAGTGGCAGGACTTCAGCCACCGGCTGCACGAGGCGGGGCATCAGCCGTACTGCTTGGTGTGGCCCTGAGCGGAGGATTCCGGAGGTGGGACCGTCCGTGTGCCCGCCTCCGCCGCGACCCCGTCTGACGGCTCAGGCCGCCCGCTCCTCCCCCACGAAGTCCACCACCGCCAGCGCGAACAGCAACGCCAGCGCGATGCCCACGACCACCCAGCCGGTGGGGTGCGGCCACAGGACGAACACGACCACCGCCCCCGCCACCAGCAGCCAGCCGAGCCAGACCCGGTGGCGGTGGACGAAGGGGCCCACCGGGCCGGTGCGCAGGCCGAGGCGGTCGGTCTGGGCGCGGGCCGCACCGATGCCCGCGTGCCAGATCTGGCGCAGGGCGCGGGCGTGGCGGCCGGGGCCGCTGAGCCAGGCGGCCAGGGCGAGGACCACGCCGAGGGCGACCACCGCCCGTACCGCCGTGCGCAGGAAGCGGGTCAGGGTGTCGTAGACGGCGCCGGCGGCGGGCTGGGACACCGAGGCGGGCAGCGCGTCCAGGTAGAAGGCCCGGAAGACACTCAGGCCCACGCCCAGCAGGAGGGCGGTGACGGCGAACCCGAGAGCCGCCGCCACCAGCGCCCGGCGCCGGCGGACCGCCAGCAGCACCCCGCCGGCGAGCAGCAGGGCGGCGACGACGGGCAGCCATACCCCGGCCAGTTGCAGCAGCCGGAAGTACGTCTGGAGATCGGCGACCTTCTCCGTCCGCAGGACCGTGAAGTCCGTATGCACGTCCGGGATCTTGGCGGCGGGCTTCAGACCCGCGTCCACCAGCCGGGACTTGACCTGCTGGACGACGGGGGCCAGATCGACCGTCACAGCGTCCCCCTCGATCCGTACCGCTCCGCCGCCGCTGCCGGTCAGCGCCTTGTCCACCGTGGTGTGGAGCCGGCGGTTGGCATCGGTCCAGAAGCGGGCGAAGGTCTCGGACGCGACGACCTCGCGCGCCTTGTCCTGGACGAACCCGGAGATCGCGTCGTCGAGCGACTTCCCGAGCGCGCCGAGGGCCTTCTCCAGCCGGGGCCGGTCGGCCGGGGCCACGTCCTTCAACAGGTCGCTCAGGTCCAGGTAGCGCATCAGCTCGTCGGTGATCCGCGCGGCGGCGGCGTTCTGCACGGCGGGGTCGTGGGCCAGGGGCGCGACGGTGGCGACGTACTGGTCGGTGTCGTCCGCCAGGTCGGCCGTCCAGGTGGCGACCAGGGCCAGCGGCGCCAGCAGGCAGCCAAGAACGATCAGTACGGCCGCGCACACCGAGCGCATGCGGTGCCGTACGGGCGCCGGGCGGGACTCCAGCGCGTCGACGCGCTCCCGCAGCCGGGCCATCTCGTCGTCGCCCGGCTCCCGATCCGCCATGCCGGTCCACCTCCGTCGAAGCCGTGCCCTGCCTGCCGTAGGAGCAGCACATCCCGAGCCCCGGGCGGGCGCGAGCGACGGTGGGCCGTTCAGGTGTGCGCGCCCCACGCCTGCCGCACCCGGCGTGCGGACGACGGTGACCCCGCCTTCACTGGGGGCAGCGGAGCCGAATTCGGGAGGCTGGCATGGCTGGGTGCGGGACACGGCGGGTGGCCGGGACGGCACTGATGGCGGCGCTCGCGGTCGCGGTGACCGGCTGCTCGGACGGCAACAGCCCCTCCGGCCAGGCCAGCAAGGCCGCCTCGGCCGCCTCCTCCCTCGCCTCACGGGCCTCCGGCACGGTGGCCTCGGCCACGGCGGAGGCCAGGCGGAAGCTGGACCAGGTCAAGGGCGGGGTGGACGCCAAGAAGGACGTTTCGGTGGGAAAGGTCACCACCGGCAAGGGCAACGTGCCCACGGCCGAGGTGTCCGCGAAGAACACCACCGGCGAGAAGAAGTCCTTCACCGTGCAGGTCAACTTCCGTGACGCGAAGGGCGATCTGCAGGACACGGTGATCGTGAACATCGACGATGTCGCGGCCGGGGCGACCGGCCGGGCCACCGCCCGCAGCCACCGCCAGCTGTCCGGCGACATACGGGCCGACGTGGGGACGGCACTGCGGCACTGAGCCGTCGGCCATGATGGAGGGGGTCGTATACACGGCCTCGCTCGCCAGTCCGGACGCCAGAGCCGTCGCCCGGAAGGGCCGGCCGTCGTTGTCCACACCCAGGGAGCAACCGCACGGCAAACCCGCCCGCACCGGGCCGGGCCTACGTATCGTAGGTTTTCAACCGCCCCCAGCCACAAGCCAGTTCATCGGGGAGACATGCACCAGACACGATCCGAGACCGAACCGGCGGGGACCGCGTCGACGCCGGTCGTCGATGTGCGGGACCTGAAACCCACCCTGACCCTGCTCTTCGTCAGCCTCGCCATCGCGGCCGTCGGCGTCTACGAACTGTGCGGCTTCGGACTGCACAGCCTCGACCAGCGTCCGCACCTGTTCAGCGACGGCCTGACCACCGGCGGGGTGATCGTCGCCGCGGTCGCGGCCGGAGCGGCGTTCGGCAACCTGGCCTGGACCCTCTCCGCGGCCCGCCGGGGCCCCGAGGACGAGCGCCCCTAGGGCCTGTCTTCCGGATCTTGCCGGGGTCGCGGTGCCTGGCACGCACATCTGCGGCGTTGTCGTCACTCCCCGACGCTCCGCGTCGACTCCCTCCTCCGCCTTGCACCTGCACGCACCAGACCCCACTCGGGTCGGCCCTAAGGCGCCGTCGGCCCGAGCCG
>NZ_MUNH01000444.1:0-14163 GCF_002154615.1 Streptomyces recifensis | reverse complement strand
AGGGTGACGACCAGCAGGGCGACGCCGATGGTGGTGGCGTAGGCGGCCTGACCGTCCCGGAACGCCTTCTGGTACACGTACAGGACCAGCACCGTGGTCGAGTAGTCGGGGCCGCCCGGACCGGTCGTCATGATCTGCACGACCGCGAACGACTCGGCGCCCAGCGCGAGGATGCCCATGTAGACCCAGCCGGACTGCACGGTGTCCCACAGCAGCGGCAGGGTGACCCGGAAGAACGTGGTCGCCCGGCCGGCCCCGTCCAGCAGCGCCGCCTCGTACAGCTCGGCCGGGATGGAGGCCATGCCGGCGCTGAACAGCACCACGAAGAAGCCGGTGGTGGACCAGACGAGCACCGCCATCACGCACCACAGCGCGAGGTCCGGGTCACCGAGCCAGAGCGGCTGGACGGAGTCCAGCCCGACACCGCGCAGGAACGAGTTGATCGCGCCGCTGTCCGGGTTGTAGGCGAAGGCGAACAGCAGGGCCACGATGGCGATCGAGAGCACCTGCGGAAAGAAATAGACGATCTTGTAGAAGCCGGAACCGCGCACTCCGGTGACCACCGGACCGCCCTTTCGGTGCCGGCCGCCCACATTGATCATGAAAGCGAAGAACAGGGCCATGCCGATCGTCACCAGCGGCAGCAGCAGGGCGAAGAGCAGGCTGTGCGTCAACGACTTCCAGAAGATGTCGTCGTGCAGCATCCGGGTGTAGTTGTCGACACCGACCATGCTGAATTCGGGGCTCAGGCCGGTCCAGTCCGTGAACGAGTAGTAGATGGACTGGATGAACGGCCAGATCACAAAGAGTGCGTAGAGCCCGAGCGGGGCCGCGAGGAACCCCGTGATGAACCCGTACTTGCCGTGCTGCATTGCCGGACGACCCCGTTCCTGGGACACGTGCTGCCGCTGGTGACGAACCCGTGAGGGGGTGTTACTTGTGCTTGTAGTGCTTGATGGAGGTGTCCTTGGCGGCCTCGTCGGCGAAGCCCTGGATCTTCTTGACCGTCTCGGCCGGGGTGAGCCGGCCGGCCATCATCTCGCCCAGGCCGCCGACCCCGATCTTCTCCTTCTCCAACTGGACGTACCAGTCCGGGATGCGCGGGTTCACCACGTTGTCCCCGGCCTTGTCCAGCGCCGCCACGCCCGCCTTCAGACCGGGGGTCAGCTCGATGCCGTCGATGCCGCCGTTGAGCGCGGAGAGCGACTTCACCTTGGAGGTGAAGTTCCGCGAGGACGCCTCGGAGAGCATGACGCGCAGCTGCTCCATGCCGCCCTCGGGGTTGGCCGCCTTGGCCGGCACGACGAAGGGCTCGCCGCCGGAGGCCCAGATGGTGCCGAAGGGCAGCTTGTCGGAGCTGTCGATGCCGGTCGGCGCGGACACCGCCAGGTCGAAGTCGGCCGGTATGACGTTGGCCGACTCGTTCTCCACCCAGGAGCCGTTGGGGATGAACAGCGCCTTGCCCTTGGCCCAGGCGGTCTGCGACTGGATGTGGTCGAGACCTGGCGTGCCGCGCAGGATGTAGCCCTTCCGGAACAGCTCGTAGTACGCCTCGAAACACGCCTTGACCGCCGGGTGCTTCCAGGCGTTGGGCTCCAGGTTGTCGATCGCGTCCAGCACCTCGCGCCCGCCGACCTTGGCGATCATGGGGTAGAGCGAGAAGGGCAGGTAGTACGGGTACTTGCCCGCGTAGGTCCAGCCGGCGATGCCCTTCTTCTTCGCCTTGGCGCAGACCTTGAGCATGTCGTCCCAGGTCTCGGGGTACTTCTCGTCCAGCCCGTCCAGCGCCTTCTGCGAGTACCAGACGCCGTACACGGTGTAGGCGTAGTTCAGGATCCACACCGGGTCGCCGTCGAACTGGCCCATCTCCACGATGCCCGGGCGCAGGGTGTCGCGGACCTTCTTGGACGGGTCGTCGTAGGACGGCGCGTCCAGCAGCGGGGTGAGGTCGGCGAGCTGCTTCTTGCCGACCAGAACGCCCATGTCCATCTGCTCGGCGCCGGAGTTGTCGATGAGGTCCGGCGGGTTGCCCTGGTTGAAGCGGGGCTGGAGGGTGGACTGGATCTTCTGGGTGGCGGAGAACTTCACCTGTGCCTTGGGGAAGGCCTTCTCGTACAGCTTCACCGCGTCCTCGGCGTACTCCTTGCCGAAGCCGCCGTCGAAGAGGACGAAGTCCAGCTTGGCGGTGTCGTTGACGCCCAGCGGGTTCTTCGCGGTCTTCTTGCCCGCCTTCGCCTTGTCCTGCCCGTCGCCGCCACTGCTCGCGCAGGCCGACAGCAGCCCCATTCCGGGGGCGGCCACCAGGCCGAGCGCCGCGGTGCGCTTGATCAGATCACGACGGCCGACGCCCTCGCTGCCATGCTGTCCGGTGGAACCCATGCTCAAGTCCTCGCCTTCTCCAGGACTCAGGCGGTGAACCGGATCTCCCCCCGGCACCGCGGTCGGGTTGTGCTGGCTCGTGCAGGAAACGCCGACAGGTATAGTCCACTTCCCGCCAAGGGGGCAAGATCGAATGCAAGGTCGGCCGTCGGTCTTTTCCGAGTTGAGACCTGGTGGAAATATCGCCGGGCTCCGCACACCCTGCCGGATGAATTACCGATATAGCCCCCTGAATGCCGCAGCCAACACCCTTGACATCACCGGCCACTTGACCACCTACTGGTTCCTGCGCAGCAAGCTGACAACGTTGTCCGAAGTAAGCGCGGGAGGGGAATCCGTAGATGCAGCGGAGATCTCGGCACAGATGGACTCCGGCGGTCGTCCTCACGACCGCCTTTGTCATGGGCGTCGGCGCCCAGGGAGCGGCGGTCGCCGTGCCGGCCAGGGCCCCCGCCGCCGCCACGGAGTTCGCGTCGTCGTTCGAGTCCGGCGACCCGGCACCGGACTGGCTGAACACCGTCGACACCGGACCGGGCGGCGCCAAGCGCTCCTCGGGCGTGGACGGCGGTTACACCACCGGCATTCCGGGCAATGTCACCGACCACGTCACCGATCTGCGGGCGAGCGGGGAGAACACCGGCGCGGGCGAGGTGAAGGAGAACCTCACCGATGTCGATCCCGGTAGCAAATGGCTCACGTTCGCACCCACCGGCTGGGTGGAGTTCGACCTCGACCAGCCGGTCCGGCTCGCCGCCTACGCGCTCACCTCGGCCAACGACCACGACGAGCGCGACCCGAAGGACTGGCGCCTGGAGGGCTCGGCGGACGGCAAGGACTGGAAGACCCTCGACACCCGTACCGGCGAGACCTTCCCGGACCGGTTCGGGACCAAGTCGTACCAGCTCACCACGCCGGCCGAGTACCAGCACTTCCGGCTGGAGGTGACGAAGAACAACGGCGCGTCGGACGCACTCCAGTTGGCCGACGTCCAGTTCTCCACCGGCGGCGGTGACGGTCCCGCGCCGCAGGACATGCTGAGCCTCGTCGACAAGGGCCCGAGCGGCTCCCCCACCGCCAAGGCGCGGGCGGGCTTCACCGGCACCCACGCCCTGCGCTACGCGGGACGGCACACCGCCGACGGCCGGGGCTACTCGTACAACAAGGTCTTCGACGTCGATGTGAAGGTGGCCCGCGACACCCGGCTGTCGTACCGCCTCTTCCCGTCGATGGCCGACGGCGACCGGGACTACGACGCCACCAACGTCAGCGTGGACCTGGCCTTCACCGACGGCACCTACCTCAGCCAGCTCGGCGCGAGGGACCAGCACGGGTTCCCGCTGACCCCGCGCGGCCAGGGCGACGCCAAGGTGCTGTACGTCAACCAGTGGAACGACGTGGCGTCCCGGATCGGCGCGGTGGCCGCGGGAAAGACCGTCGACCGCGTCCTGGTGGCGTACGACTCCCCCAAGGGGCCGGCGAAGTTCCGGGGCTGGGTCGACGACGTGGCGCTGCGGCGGGTGGCCCCCGAGCGGCCCAAGGCGCATCTGTCGGACTACGCGCTGACCACGCGCGGCACCAACTCCAGCGGCAGCTTCTCGCGGGGCAACAACTTCCCGGCCGCCGCGATGCCGCACGGCTTCAACTTCTGGACCCCGGTGACCAACGCGTCCTCGCTGAGCTGGCTGTACGAGTACGCACGGGCCAACAACGAGGACAACCTGCCGACCGTCCAGGCGTTCAGCGCCAGCCACGAGCCGAGCCCGTGGATGGGTGACCGGCAGACCTTCCAGTTGATGCCGTCCGCCGCGAAGGGCACTCCGGACACCGGCCGCGAGGCCCGTGAGCTGGCCTTCCGGCACGAGAACGAGACGGCCCGGCCGTACTACTACGGGGTCAGGTTCGAGAACGGCCTCAAGGCCGAGATGACCCCGACCGACCACGCGGCCGTGCTGCGCTTCAGCTACCCCGGCGACGACGCGAGCGTGCTGTTCGACAACGTCACCGAGCAGGCGGGGCTGACGCTGGACAAGGAGCACGGGATCGTCACCGGCTACTCCGACGTGAAGTCGGGGCTGTCCACGGGCGCGACCCGGCTGTTCGTCTACGGCACCTTCGACAAGCCGGTCACCGAGGGCTCGTCCAGTGGGGTCAAGGGCTATCTGCGGTTCGCCGCGGGCGCGGACCGTACGGTGACCCTGCGCCTGGCGACCTCGCTGATCAGCCTGGACCAGGCGAAGGACAACCTGCGCCAGGAGATCCCGGACGGCACCTCCTTCGACACCGTCAAGGCGCGCGCCCAGCGTGCCTGGGACAAGATCCTCGGCAGGGTCGAGGTGGAGGGCGCCACCCCGGAGCAGCTCACCACGCTGTACTCCAGCATGTACCGGCTGTACCTCTACCCGAACTCGGGCTTCGAGAAGGTCGGGGACAAGGACCAGTACGCCTCGCCGTTCTCCGCCATGCCCGGCCCGGACACCCCGACGCACACCGGCGCCAAGATCGTCGACGGCAAGGTCTACGTCAACAACGGCTTCTGGGACACGTACCGCACCACCTGGCCCGCCTACTCGTTCCTGACGCCCTCCCAGGCGGGCGAGATGGTCGACGGGTTCGTGCAGCAGTACAAGGACGGCGGCTGGACCTCCCGCTGGTCCTCCCCCGGCTACGCCGACCTGATGACCGGCACCTCCTCGGACGTGGCGTTCGCGGACGCCTACGTCAAGGGCGTGAAGTTCGACGCGAAGGCGGCGTACGACGCGGCGGTGAAGAACGCGACCGTGATGCCGCCCACTTCGGGCGTCGGCCGCAAGGGCATGGCCACCTCGCCCTTCCTCGGTTACACCAGCACCGACACGGGCGAGGGCTTCTCCTGGGCCATGGAGGGCTACGTCAACGACTACGGCATCGCCAAGATGGGCGAGGCCCTCTACGAGAAGACCGGCGAGAAGCGGTACAAGGAGGAGTCGGCGTACTTCCTCAACCGAGCCCGCGACTACGTGAACCTCTTCGACGCGAAGGCCGGCTTCTTCCAGGGCCGGACGGCCAAGGGCGACTGGCGCGTGGACTCCGCGAAGTACGACCCGCGCGTGTGGGGTTACGACTACACGGAGACCGACGGCTGGGGCTACGCCTTCACCGCCCCGCAGGACAGCCGGGGCCTTGCGAACCTGTACGGCGGCCGCAAGGCCCTCGGTGACAAGCTGGACGAGTACTTCGCCACCCCGGAGACCGCCTCCCCGGAGTTCACCGGCTCCTACGGCGGTGTCATCCACGAGATGACCGAGGCGCGGGACGTCCGGATGGGCCAGTACGGCCACTCCAACCAGGTCGCCCACCACGTCAACTACATGTACGACGCGGCCGGCGAGCCCTGGAAGGCCCAGAAGAACGTGCGCGAGGTGCTGTCCCGGCTGTACACGGGCAGCGAGATCGGGCAGGGCTACCACGGCGACGAGGACAACGGCGAGCAGTCGGCCTGGTACCTCTTCTCCTCGCTCGGCTTCTACCCGCTGGTGATGGGCAGCGGGGAGTACGCCATCGGCTCGCCGCAGTTCAAGAAGGCCACCGTCCATCTGGAGAACGGCCGGGACCTGGTGATCAAGGCCCCGGACAACAGCGACCGCAATATGTACATCCAGGGTGTCCGCTTCAACGGCCGCCCCTGGAACTCCACTTCCCTCCCCCACGCGATGCTGTCCAAGGGCGGGGTGCTGGACTTCGCGATGGGGCCGCGGCCCTCGTCGTGGGGTTCGGGCAAGGACGCCGCCCCGGTGTCGGTCACCGAGGACGACAAGGTGCCGACCCCGCGCGCGGACGTGCTGAAGGGCGACGGCGCGCTGTTCGACAACACCTCGGCCACGAGCGCGGCGGTCACCTCGGTGGACCTGCCGACGGGTGAGGCGACCAAGGCGGTGCAGTACACGCTGACCTCGTCGGCGGACCGCGCGAAGGCGCCCACCGGCTGGACCCTGGAGGGCTCCGCCGACGGCACCACCTGGCGGACGCTGGACAAGCGCTCCGGTGAGTCCTTCGCCTGGGACCGCCAGACACGGGCGTTCAGCGTGAGTGCGCCGGGCTCGTACACCAAGTACCGGCTGGTACTGGACGGGGAGTCGACGCTGGCGGAGGTGGAACTGCTGGCCTGACGGCTCCGGATCGAGGGGTGGAGGGGCGGTCCCGCGCGGGGGCCGCCCCTTCCTCGTGGCTCGTGCCGTCTGCTCGGCCGTTGAGGGGGCATTAGCCCGTTGGTCGGGCCCGCGCGGTCCGGCCCGACCAGCCGACCGAGCCGAGGAGTTGCACCGATGCCGACCGCCGTACCGGAGAGATCAGCGGGCCTGCCCGAGGACGGCACCCGCCCCGTCAGGACGACTTCCACCGGGCGCCCTCGCGAACTGCCGCGCGGTATGGCGCGGGCGGCGGCCTCCATCGGGGCGCTGGCGGTGTGCCAGGCCGTCCTGATGATCGGCATCGGCTTCCTGATCACCGGCCCCGCCCGGCACGTGTGGCCGATGACGGCCGAGGACGGCGTCAACCGGGGCCTGGAGCGGCTGCGTACCTCCACCCTGACCACGCTCTCCTCGATCGGGTCCGAGCTGGGCAACACGGGCACCGTGATCGGGGTGACGCTGGCGGCCTGCCTGGCGATGATCTTCATACCCAGGCTGCCGATGTGGCGTCAGGTGTCGTTCCTCGCGCTCGGGGTCGCGCTCCAGTCGCTGGTGTTCCTGGTCATCACCATCGCGGTGGACCGCCAGCGCCCCCATGTGCACCGGCTCGACGGCTCCCTGCCGACCTCCAGCTACACCTCCGGCCACACCGGTGCGGCCACCGCGATCTACGGCGGTCTCGCGGTCCTCGTACTGTCCCGCGTGAAGAGCCCCTGGCGCCGCGTGCTGGCCGCGCTGCTGCTCCTGCTGCCGGTCGTCGTGGGCCTCTCCCGGCTGTACCGGGGCATGCACCACCCGACCGACGTGGCGGGCGGCATGATCAACGGCGCGCTGGCCCTGCTGATCGTCGGGCACGCGCTCCTCCGTGACGGCCGTGTCTCGGCGCCCGCCGCGCTGCCCGAGGCCCCTCCGGCCCCTCGCGCCGAGCAGCTGCCGGGCCGGGTCGCGGTGGTCGTCAACCCCACCACGGTCGACGAGAGCGCGCGGGACGAGCTGCGCCGGGTCCTCGCCCAGCACGGCCAC
This sequence comes from Streptomyces recifensis, assembly GCF_002154615.1. Taxonomy (NCBI): domain Bacteria; kingdom Bacillati; phylum Actinomycetota; class Actinomycetes; order Kitasatosporales; family Streptomycetaceae; genus Streptomyces; species Streptomyces recifensis. The sequence continues at coordinate 6,595 of NZ_MUNH01000444.1, read as the reverse complement.
CGGGAGCCGGTGTTCATCGAGACGACCGCCGCCGACCCCGGCGGCGGCCAGACCGCCCGGGCGCTGGACGAGGGTGCCGCGCTGGTTGTGGTCTGCGGCGGCGACGGCACGGTACGCGCGGCCGCCGACCGGCTGGCCGGCAGCGGGGTCCCGCTCGCCGTCGTGCCCTTCGGCACCGGCAATCTGCTCGCCCGCAACCTCGGCCTCCCGCTCACCCCGGCCGAGGCGCTCGACGCGGCCCTCGGCGGTGCGCCCCGCGTCATCGACCTCGCCCGGATCGAGGGCGACGGCCTCCCCGCCACCCACTTCGCCGTGATGTCCGGCGTCGGCCTGGACGCCGCGATGATGAAGTACGCGGAGGAACACGACCGCGCGAAGGCGCTGCTGGGCTGGTCCGCGTACGTCCTGGCCGCCCCGAAGGCGATGCGCGGGCCCCGGATGGGCCTGAGCGTCCGCTTGGACGGCGGCCAGCCGCTGCGCCGAACCGCCCGCATGGTGCTCGTCGGCAACACCGGCGCCCTCCAGGGCGGTCTGCGGCTGCTGCCGGACGCCCGTCCCGACGACGGGGTGCTGGACCTGCTGATCCTCGACCCACAGGGCCCCGGCGGCTGGCTGCGCACGGTGAACACGCTGCTCCTGCACCGGAAGCGGGACGGCGAGGAGGGCGAGGGGCAGCCGGAGTTCCGAACCTTCCGGCGGGCCGAGTTCACCTTCGACGCCCCCGAGCCCCGCGAGATCGACGGCGACCCGGTCGGCACCGGGCTCCGGCTCTCCGTGGAGGTCGTGCCGGGCGCGCTCACCGTGCTGGTCCCCAACCGGGAGGGCTGACATGGGAAGCGCCACCAAGGTCCCGGAGACGCGGGACATGAGCGGGGACGAACTCTCCGCCGACGAGGCGTGGGTGACCCTGCGCCGCTACGGCGGCTGGTCCCTGCTGCGCGACGCGTTCCTCCGCTTCCGGTACGCCGACGGCTTCAGCCACTCCCGCGCACTCGCCCTGCAGACCGTGCTCTCGGTGATCCCGCTGGCCCTGGCCTTCGTCGGCCTCTCCGCCAGCCTGCACACCGAGGACATCGGCCGGATGGCCGAGCTGACCATCCACCGCATCGCCGAGGGACCCAGCGCGGAGGTGGTCGACGACGCGCTCGACCGCAGCCGCCGCAAGGCGGGCGACGGCGCCGAGGTCGCCCTCTGGTTCGGCGCGATCTTCTCGATCGTGAACGTCACCACGGCGATGTGCCAGATAGAGCGGGGCGCCAACCGCATCTACGGCAACGAACGCGACCGGCCCTTCCACCTCAAGTACTCGCGCGGGCTGGTCATGGCGCTGTGCGCCGGGTTCCCGCTCGGCCTGGGCTTCGTCGTGATGGTCGCCGGCGACGACCTGGCCTCGGCCGCCGGCTCGGTCTACGGGCTCGGCGCGAACGCTCAGATGGTGTGGAACATCGTGCGCTGGCCCTTCGGGCTGCTGCTCGCCCTGATCTCCGCCAGCGCGATCTTCCGGCGCTCACCACGCCGCAAACAGCCGGGCTACACCTGGCTGGCCTTCGGCGCCGCGGTGTATCTGGTGCTGTGGATGACGCTGACCTGGGTACTCACCCTGTACCTGGACCTGAGCGGCTCCTTCGACACCGTCTACGGTCCGCTGAGCGCCTTCATGTCCCTGCTGCTGTGGGCCTACCTGACCTCGCTCGCCCTGTTCCTCGGGCTGTCCTTCGCGGCCCAGCTGGAGGCGGCGCGCGGGCGGCGGCCCGAACCGATCCAACCCGATCCGGGGGTCTGATGCCGACGAAAACCACGACCCTGCGGGCCACCGACCGGCGGTTCGGCATCCGGCTGCTGGCGGCGGCCGGGGTCGCCGCGGCCGCCGCCGTGCCGTTCGCTCTGCTGCTGGTCCTGGTGGAGGGCCGCTGGCGGCCGCTGCGCGACCTCGACCGCGACGCCGCGAACGGTCTGCACGAGGTCGCCGTGGGCCATCCGGCGTGGACGAGCACCCTGCGCGTGCTGTCCAACTACGTCTGGGACCCGCTCACCCTGCGGGTGGGCGTGGCGCTGCTGACCGGCTGGCTGCTGTGGCGCGGTGCCCGGCGGCTGGCCGCGTGGGCGGCGGTGACGGCGGTGGTGGGGGGCCTGCTCGGGCTCGGCGTGAAGACGCTGGTCGAACGGGCACGGCCGGTCCTGGTGGACCCGGTGGCGCACGCGCCGGGCTACTCGTTCCCGTCCGGACACGCGATGACCGCCACCACCTCGTTCGCGGTGTTCCTGCTGGTCCTGCTCCCCATGGTGCCGCGCCGGGCCCGGATCGCGTGCTGGGTGGTGGCGGTGGTGTCCGTGGTGGGGGTCGGCTTCACCCGCGTCGCACTCGGCGTGCACTGGTTCAGCGACGTGCTGGGCGGGTGGCTGCTCGGGCTGGCCGTCGTCGTCCTGACCAGCCGGGCCTTCGAGGCGTGGCGGTCCGAGACCGGCCAACGGCCCACGCACGTCGCCGAGGGGCTGGAGCCCGAGCTGTCCGGCCCGAGTCCCGAGCCGGACAGCACCCCCCGCTGAGCCGCGTCACACGCCGGTCAGCCGGCCGATCTCCTGCGGGTCGAGCCCGGTCAGCCGCGCGATGCGCGGGGCCGGGACCCCGGCGGTCAGCGCCCGGTGCACCAGGGTCTCCCAGCCCTGGGCGGTGTCCCGGAAGTCCAGCAGCTCCCGCTCCATGTCGGTCACCGACTGGGGCGCGCACTCCTGCTGGACCCGGACCTCCTCCTCCGCGGTCAGCGGGATCGGCAGCCGCTCGGCCTCCTCGGGGATGAGGATCTCCGACCCGGCGGGCAGAATCCTCAACTGCTCGGAGGACGGCGCGACATCGTGGGCGGAGATCCAGCCCCGCACGGCCGGGGTCTGGTCGCATTCCAGCGGGGCGACGGCGGCCATGGCCGCGCCGAGGCTCGGGTGACGGTCGGGGAGCAGGAAGAGGTAAGCCTCGTCGGCCATCGGGCGGTTCCGCCTTGTCGGTGTCGGTTTGGGTGGGGAGACCGATGCTACTGCCGCCGCACCCCTCCGAGGAGACGGAACCGCCCCGGTTCACTTGCCGGCGAGCGCGAAGACGTGCAGGTCGCCGTCGTCCGGCAGCTTCACGCTCCTGATCTCCTTCCCCTCCGGCGCGGCGAACGGCTTGGTGACGAACACATAGGTGGCCACCGGGTCCTTGTCGGCGCCCGCGACATTGCGGTACGCGGCCTTGGCGACGACCTCGTTGCCGTACTGCACGGTGCCGCCCCCGCCGCCGACGGTCCAGTCGGTGAAGGAGAGGTCGGCGGCCGTGGTGCTGCCGTCGGTGTAGGTGATGGTCGCCTTGGCGGACTGGTTGCCGTTGACGGCGCTGCCGACGAAGGCCAGCGCGGTGGTGGGGTCCTTCAGTTCGACGGTCTGGCCGTGGGCGGAGGCGTTGTCCGGGCGGCCGGCGGGCGAGTCGGGCCAGGTGAAGGCGAGGCCGCCGGTGGTGACCCGCTTGCCCGGAGTGAGGCCGGCCGCGGCGAGGGCCTGCCGGGAGTAGCTCCAGCCACCGCCGTCGTAGTCCGCCTCGTCGTGGTCGCCGGTGTCGTCGGAGACGCCGGTGTTGTCGTAGGCGGCCAGCAGGGTGCCGGGGGCGGCGACGGTCAGGGAGACGGGCTGCACGTAGGAGGTGTCGCCGGAGGTCACCGTGACCTTGGCGGTGTAGAAGCCCTGGGTGGCGTCGTCGGCCGCGGTCAGGGTGATCCGCCGGGCGCCGCCGGTGACCGTGCCCTCGGCGGGGGTTGCCGTGACTCCGGCGGGCGTCTCGACCTCGAAGCGGACCTCGGGCCCGGTGCCGCCGTTCAGGGACCGGGCCCGTACGTCGATCGCGGTGCTGTCACCGGGGGCGAGGGTCGCGGTGGTCGGGCCGACCCCGATCTGGTACGGCTGCTCGCCCTGCCGGAAGGAGGGCGGCGGGGTCTGGGCGCCCCACGTGCGGTTCGGGGTGGTGCCGAGCCGGTAGTCGAGCCGGCCGCCGTCCCGCACGAAGGACGCGGGCAGCCAGGCGCGGTCACTGGAGCGGCCGTTGACCTTCAGGGACTGCACGTACGGCGCGTCGGCGGCGGCACCCTCGGCCCGGATGGAGATGTCGTCGCCCTGCGGCCGGTCGATCTCCACCCGCTCGAACAGCGGAGAGGCCAGCACCAGTTCGGCCCGCGAGGGCACCTGCGGGTACATGCCCATGGCGGAGAAGACGTACCAGGCCGACATCGCGCCCAGGTCGTCGTTGCCGGGGATGCCGCCCGGCCCGGTGGACCAGAGCTGCCGCATCGCCGCGCGCACCGTCTCCTGCGTCTTGTACGGGGCGCCCGCGTAGGCGTACAGGTACGGCACGTTGATCGAGGGCTCGTTGTCCATCTCGGACTTGGCGCCGCCCTGGCCGGTGAAGGCCCACTTGCCGTCGGCGGTGTGGAAGAAGGAGTCCAGCCGGGCCAGCGCCTGGTCGGTGCCGCCCAGCGCGGCGAACAGCCCGGCCGGGTTGTGCTGGACCATCCAGGTGTACTGGGCGGCGCTGCCCTCCACGAACCCGTTGCCGGTGTCCGGGGTGAAACCGGTGACCCAGCTGCCGTCCGCCTTGCGGTTGGCGATGTAGCCGCCGGTGGGGTCGGCCGCGATGTTGAAGTTGTTCTGCCACCACTGGGCGCGTGCGGCGAACTGCTCCCCGGTCCGCTTCTCCCCCGCCGCCGCCGCGAGCTGGGAGAGGGAGAAGTCGGCGGTGGACATCTCCAGTGTCTCGGCGGCGCCGCCCCAGGCGTTGGAGACGCTGGGCATGTAGTGCAGCTTCAGGTACTTGTCGAGCGAGGGGCGCTGGCCGACGGACAGCACCGGCTTTCCGGCCGCGGAGAGGTCCTGCTCAGTGGGCACGGTCGCCGCCTTGACCAGGGACCTCAGGGCGCCCTTGAGGTCGAACCCGGTGCCGCCGAAGGCGTGGATTCCGGCGAGCGCGCTGGGCGAGGGGTCGCCGTTCATGACGTGGGTGCCGCCCGCGTTGTGCAGCCAGCGGTCCCAGATCCCGCCGTTCTGGGCGGCCAGCTCGTAGAGCGACTGGGCGATGTCCGAGCCGGTGCGCGGATCGAGCAGGGTGAGCAACTGGACCTGGTCGCGGTAGACGTCCCAGCCGGAGAAGGTGCCGTACTGGGCGCGGTGCCCGCGGCCCACCCGGTGCACGTTGCCGTCGCTGCCCCGGTAGCGGCCGTCGGCGTCGCTGATCACGTTGGGGTGGAACAGGGCGTGGTAGAGCGCGGTGTAGAAGGTGGTGCGCTCGGCGTCGGTGCCGCCGCCGACCCGGACGGCGCCGAGGCGTTCCCGCCAGGCGGCGCGGGCCGCGTCCCGTACCGCCTCGAAGGAGCGGTGCGGACCGTTCTCCGCGCGGAGGTTGGCCTCGGCGGCGTCCCGACTGACGTAGGAGATGCCGACCTTGACGTTCACCGGGCCCTCGCCGGGCGCGAACTCGACGTATCCGCCGGCGCCCTTGCCCGCGACGGGCCGGCCGCCGTGGGAGAAACCGCCGGTGCCACCGGAGGCGCTGGTGGAGCCGGGGTCCAGCTTGTCGTCCTGCCAGGTGCCGGTGGTCTTGAAGGCACGGTCGAAGTGGGCCGTGAAGTAAAGGGTGTAGTAGGAGCGCTGTCCCTCGGGGTCGAGGTAGCCACAGAAGTTGCCGGAGGTGACGGACCCCGAGACGGTGTGGCTCGCGGGGTCGATGCTGACCGTCGAGTCCTCCGACCCCACCTCGGAGTTGGCGGTGCGCACCAGCAGCGAGGCGGGCTTGCCGGCCGGGTACGTGAAGCGGCCCGAGCCGGTACGGGCGGTCGCGGTCAGGTCGGCGGTGACACCGGAGGCGAGGCCCACCTTGTAGTGGCCGGGCTCGGCGGTCTCGTCCGTGTGCTCGAAGTCGGAGGCGTAGACGGCGTCCTTGGTGTCGCTCGCCGGGGAGGAGGTGACGTCACCGGCGTACGGGAAGAAGGGGATGTCCCCGCTGCCGCCCGCGCAGCCGGTGCCGGACATGTGGGTCAGGCTGAAGCCCCGCACGCGGGTGGCGTCGTAGTGGTAGCCGCCGGGCGCGGTGGTGCGGGTGGCGTCGCCTCTGGTGGTCTCCGGGCTCCAGGAGAGCATGCCGAAGGGCACCACGGCGCCGGGGTAGGTGTCGCCGCCGTTGCTGCTGCCGATCAGCGGATCGACGTACGGCGTCGGGTCGTCGACCAGGCCGGGTGGTGCGGCGCCCGCCGCGAGGGCGGGGGTGGCGCCGCCCGCCGCGAGCGCGGCGGCCAGCAGCAGGGACATGGGACGGAAACGCATCACGCGGCCCTTCCTCCTTGCGGACGGGTCGCGCACCACGGGTCGCACAAGCCGCAGGGACAGTAACGCGTTCCCACGGCCCCACGGAAGAGGGCCGCCGTGTTCGCCCAAGTACCTTGACATCGTTGTCCGTTGGACCGGTAGAGTCAGGAACGGACCCACTAGACAACGTTGTCGCGCCCCACCGCAGGCCAAGCCACCCGCACCGCGCACGACCCCTGTCCGCTCCGGGCGGGCACCCCGCCCGGAGCGGACAGGG
>NZ_MUNH01000443.1:0-5748 GCF_002154615.1 Streptomyces recifensis | reverse complement strand
CGGCCCACGCCTGTCGCCGGAACGCGAGCGTCGGGCCGTGCGGCGCTTTGGAGTCGCGGACGGGGATGTGGGTGGGGTGGGCGTCGGCTACTTCCAGGCATTCGCCGCCGCTGCCGCCGCTGTATGTCGACTTGCGCCAAGTGGTGGGAACTGGCTCAGGGGTGTTCCACATGTGCGTAATCCTGTGCCATGTCCTCAAGTAGAACAAGGGACTTGGCTGGTGAGAGGGCGCTGGCCGCGAGTAGTTCGAGGGTGTGCCGGTGATGCCGCACCATGGTCGGATCGTCCTCCAGTCGGCCGGTTCCGACGCCTTCGAAGTAGAGGAGAGGCGGCGCGCCTTCGAAGTCCATCAACTTGATGGAGCCCTCCATCGAGGCGTGTGCGCCCGCTTTGAATGGCAGGACCTGCACGATGGCGCGGTTCTGCCGGGCCACAGCGGCGACGTGGTGAATCGCCTCCGCCATTACCTCTCTGCTCCCCGTTACGCGGCGAAGCGCTGCCTCGTCGATCACCACCCACAACAACAGGTCTGTTGGATCGTCGAGGAGGGCAGCCCGTTCCATCCGAGCTGTCACCAGATCGTCGAGCCGGCTCTCGGGAGCTGTCGGCCGGTACGCCCGGAAAACGGCTCGCGCGTACGCGGGGGTCTGGAGCAGTCCGGGCAGCAGCAGGGGCGCGTACTGCTTAATCTCCGTGGCCTGCGCTTCCGCTTCCGCCGCCTCCGCGAAGTGTTCCGGGTACTTGGACTTGGCCGCCGCGAGGCAGTTCCGCGCGAAGAAGTCCCCCGTGTCCAGCGCCTCGTCCAGCAGTCGTGCGTACTCCGGCTGCATCCGCCGCGTCCCGGCCTCCAGTTGGCCGATGAAGGAGCCACTCACGAAGAGGACTTGGCCCAACTGCTCCTGACTCAGCCCCTTCCGCTCCCGCGCATGGCGCAACTCCGCTCCGATCATCGCTCGTGGTGACGACGAAGGGTCGAGGTCCTTCGGGCTTGGCATCGCTGCCCCCTGTCCCACAGGTGAGGTTGTTGGCACTGCCTGTATGGCCAGGCTAGGAGCGGTGCCGCCACTCTGTGTGCGGAACAGGAACACTCAGCGTGGAGGCGGAACGTGACGGATACGGCTGACCAGGCGGTCGAGCGGCTGCGTACCGCCCTGCGGGAGGCGGGCATCGTGCTGCCCTCGCTTCGCGTCGACCCCGTGACCGAGGTCTACGGCGGGCGTAACGCCCTGGTGGACCTGGGAAGTTGCAACCTCGACGTCGCCTCCCGTCTCGCCGCCGTGCTCGCGGAGCGGGCGGGTGGGTGACGAGGAGGGGCCGGTCCTCGGGTCGTACGCCGTCGACGTCCGGGACGGGCGGCTCGGGGAGGTCATGGGCCGGGTCGGCGGCCGCGTCCAGTTGCGGCCCCTCGGTGGCGGCCGGGAGTGGGACGTGCCGCCAGAGTACCTCGGCGAGGCCGACCCCGCCGAGGTACTCCGCGAGCGCGTCCGGCTGCTGAACCGGGACGCCCGGCGGCGGGTCCAGCTGGGCTGAAGGGCTGGCGTGGCGGGGGTCACACGAGGCCGGGCCGGTGGGGCGGAATGCGGGGCCGGGTGGAACCAGTTGTTTCACTAGGTGCACCATTGCGTGCACACATACCAGCCGGTCTACACGACACCGTTCTTCCGAGGAGCCCCCACGTGACCGTCACGACGTCCGCCGCCAGCCGCGCGGCCCAGCTCCTGTCCCGCCCGATCACGCTCAACGGCCTCACCGTGCCGAACCGGATCGCGATGGCGCCGATGACCCGGATGTTCTCCCCGGGCGGCATCCCCGGCGAGGACGTCGTGTCGTACTACTCCCGCCGTGCCGCGAACGGCGTCGGCCTGATCGTCACCGAGGGTACGTACGTCGGGCACGACTCGGCCGGCCAGAGCGACAGCGTGCCGCGCTTCCACGGCGAGGAGCAGCTCGCGGGCTGGGAGAAGGTCGCGCGCGAGGTGCACGCGGCGGGCGGCACGATCGTTCCGCAGCTCTGGCACATCGGCATGGTGCGCCGGCAGGGCGAGCCCCCGTTCGCGGACGCTCCCGCCATGGGCCCGTCCGGCGTGCACAAGGCCGGTGCCGAGGCCAAGGGCCAGGCCATGACGCAGTCCGACATCGACGACGTGATCGGCGCCTTCGCCCAGGCCGCCGCCGACGCCGAGCGCATCGGTTTCGACGGGGTCGAGATCCACGGCGCCCACGGCTACCTGCTGGACCAGTTCCTGTGGGAGGGCACCAACCGCCGTACCGACGGCTACGGCGGCGACCCGGTCGCCCGCGCCCAGTTCGCCGCGGAGGTCGTCGCGGCCGTGCGCGAGCGCGTGTCCGCCGAGTTCCCGATCATCTTCCGCTACTCGCAGTGGAAGCAGCAGGACTACACCGCGCGTCTCGCCGAGACCCCGGAGGAGCTGGAGGCGATCCTCGCCCCGATCTCCGCCGCCGGTGCCGACGTCTTCCACGCCTCCACCCGCCGCTACTGGCTCCCCGAGTTCGAGGGCTCCGACCTCAACCTGGCCGGCTGGACCAAGAAGATCACCGGCAAGCCGGTCATCACCGTCGGCTCGGTCGGTCTGGACGGCGACTTCACGGGCGCGTTCCAGGGCGAGGGTTCCCCGCTCAAGGGCATCGACGACCTCCTCGACGGCTTCGAGCGCGAGGAGTACGACATGGTCGCCATCGGCCGCGCGCTGCTCCAGGACCCGGAGTGGGCCACGAAGGTGCTGTCCGGCCGGTTCGACGAGCTGAAGCCGTACGACGCCGCCGCGCTGGGCTCGCTCAGCTGAGGCTCTGCTCCTGAGGCGCCGGGTGGGTGAACTCCCGCCCGGCGCCCTTGTGCTGCCCTCGTCCTCGGGGCACCGACGTCCGGGGTCACCATGCCGAGCCGCCGGGCCGCGCTGCTGCCCGCGGCTACAGGTTGCCCATCGGTTCGATGTCCACCTGGGTGGGGGTGCCCCAGACGCGGAGCACCTCGTAGTCGGTGAACTCGTGGACCAGTCGGTAGGCCATCGCCGGGCGCGAACCGCGGCGGGCGGCGGCCAGGTAGGCCTCCGCCTCGCGGCGGTCCCTTCGCGGGGTGCCGCAGAGCTGCCACTCGCGGCCGTTCCACGCCTCGGGCAGCCAGCGCTGCTGGGGCTGGGGGCGGTCGGCGCGGACGCCGTCCTCGTCACCCACGAGCACCCGGACCACTTCGACGAGGGCCGGCTGCGCGCCGCGCTGGAGGCGAATCCTGAGGCCCGGATCTGGACCCTTAAGTCGGTCGCGGACCAGCTCACGGCCGCCTTCCCCGGCCGGGTGCACACCGTCGGCCACGGCGACACCTTCACCGCCGCCGGCTTCGACGTCCAGGTCCACGGCGAACTGCACGCCGTGATCCACCCGGACATCCCGCGCATCACCAACGTCGGCTATCTGATCGACGGCGGCAAGGTCTTCCACCCCGGCGACGCCCTCACCGTCCCCGACCAGGCCGTGGAAACCCTGATGCTGCCGGTGATGGCGCCGTGGAACAAGATCTCCGAGGTGATCGAGTACGTCCGCGAGGTGAAGCCCCGCAGGGCCTACGACATCCACGACGCCCTCCTCACCGACCTGGCCCGCCCGATCTACGACCGCCAGATCGGCGGCCTGGCCGACGCCGAGCACCTGCGCCTGGCACCGGGGACCGCCGCCGAGCTGTGAGGCCCGTTGTCACACCCGGCGGGTAGGTTGTGGGACATGCGCATCGCCACCTGGAACGTGAACTCGATCACCGCCCGTCTCCCGAGGCTCCTGGCCTGGCTGGAGAGCAGCGGCACCGACGTGCTCTGCCTCCAGGAGGCCAAGGTCGCCGAGGAGCAGTTCCCGGTCGAGGCCCTGCGCGAGCTGGGCTACGAGTCGGCGGTCCACGCCACCGGCCGGTGGAACGGCGTGGCGGTGCTCTCCCGCGTCGGCCTGGAGGACGTGGTCAAGGGCCTGCCCGGCGACCCCGGCTACGAGGGCGCCCAGGAACCCCGCGCCGTGTCGGCCACCTGCGGCCCGGTCCGCGTCTGGTCGGTGTACGTGCCCAACGGCCGCGAGGTCGACCACCCGCACTACGCGTACAAGCTCCAGTGGCTCGAAGCCCTGCGGACGGCTGTCGCCGGGGACGCGGCGGGCGGCCGCCCCTTCGCGGTCCTCGGTGACTACAACATCGCCCCGGCCGACGACGACGTCTACGACCGTGCCGCCTTCGAGGGCGCCACCCATGTCACCCCCGCCGAGCGCGCCGCCCTGGCCGCGCTGCGCGAGACCGGCCTGAGCGACGTGGTGCCCCGCCCGCTGAAGTACGACCACCCCTTCACGTACTGGGACTACCGCCAGCTCTGCTTCCCCAAGAACCGGGGCATGCGCATCGACCTGGTCTACGGCAACGGCCCGTTCGCCGGCGCGGTCAAGGACGCCTATGTCGACCGCGAGGAGCGCAAGGGCAAGGGCGCGTCCGATCACGCGCCGGTGGTGGTCGACCTCGACGTCTGATGCCACGCTGGGGTCCATGAACATCCCGTTCCTGGGCCCCCGGCGCGGCAAGCGCGGTGACGCGGCGCTCCCGGCCGACCCCGAGGCCATCGCCGCGCTGCTCTCCGAGTGCGAACTGCTGCGCTCCCAGGCGGACCGGGCGGGCGTCCGCCTGGACGACACCCCGGCCTCCCTGGAGGCCCTGGACCAGCTGGTCCCGCTCTGGCGCGACGACCCCGAGACGCTGCCCTGGCTCGGCAACGACGCCGGGCTCTATCTGGGCACCGTGGTCGTGCGCACCGTACCCGGCGCCGTCTGGCGCATCAGACGGGGCGGAGAGCCGGTTCTGCGGCTCCGCTCCGGCCGGGAGTTCGAGGTCACCGAGCCCGGCCGTCAGTGGGCCACCAGCGGCCTTCCCGAGCTGTCCCAGCTCTACGCGGAGATCGCCGAACCCTGATCCCCGCGCGTCCCGGCGCGGCACAACTCGGGCTTAAATACGGCTAATGCCCCCAAGTGCGTGTCGTCCATACGGTCCGGCACGGTCTGGATAGTTTCGGCCACTACGACTCGGCGAGAGTGAGTAGGGCTGCGGATGGCCGTCGATCCGTTGATCGAACTGCGTGACGTCAACAAGCACTTCGGGGAGCTCCATGTCCTCCAGGACATCGACCTCACCGTCGGCAAGGGGGAGGTGGTCGTGGTCATCGGCCCCTCCGGGTCGGGGAAGTCGACGCTGTGCCGGGCCATCAACCGGCTGGAGACCATCGAGTCCGGCACCATCACGCTCGACGGGCAGCCGCTGCCCGAGGAGGGTCGCGCGCTGGCCAGGCTGCGGGCCGAAGTGGGCATGGTCTTCCAGTCGTTCAACCTCTTCGCCCACAAGACGGTCCTGGAGAACGTCTCCCTCGCGCAGACCAAGGTGCGCGGCCGCAAGAAGGCCGACGCGGACCGCCGCTCCCGTGAACTCCTCGACCGGGTCGGGCTGTCCGCCCACGCCGACAAGTACCCCGCCCAGCTCTCCGGCGGTCAGCAGCAGCGCGTGGCCATCGCCCGCGCCCTCGCCATGGACCCCAAGGCGCTGCTCTTCGACGAGCCCACCTCCGCGCTCGACCCCGAGATGATCAACGAGGTGCTGGAGGTCATGCGGCAGCTCGCCCGTGAGGGCATGACCATGATCGTCGTCACCCATGAGATGGGCTTCGCCCGCTCCGCCGCCAACCGCGTCGTCTTCATGGCCGACGGCCGGATCGTGGA
>NZ_MUNH01000442.1:0-6932 GCF_002154615.1 Streptomyces recifensis | reverse complement strand
GCTGCCCGATCTGGCGCCCGGCGGCCGCAGCACCCTGCAGGTCGTGCTCAGCCCGAAGCGGGCGCTGACCGCCCAGGTCACCGGCACCCTGACCACCACCGGCACGGACGCCGACCGCAGCGACAACTCCGCCCGGCAGCGGCTGCGCATTCTCCAGCCCAAGATCGTCGCCGTGCCGCCGATCGGGAAGCCCGGCTTCGTGACCTCGGTGCGCGGCACGGACTTCCCGCCGGGGGTGCCGGTCCGGTTCCGCTGGAAGCCCGGCATCACGGCCGCCGCCGCGCCGACGGTGCCGCTGCCGGACGGCACGTTCATCGGGCAGCTGCTGATCCTCGCCAAGGACCAGACGGGCCCGCGCACCATCACCGCGAGCGGCCCCGGCTTCTCCCCGGTGAAGACGGACTTCCTGGTCGTCAACGGCAGTGTGCAGCCGCCGGACGAGGTGACCCGCCGGTGATCCACGAGGTCGACGAGGCCCTGCGGGGCCTGCTGGAGGAGTCCGGGCTGGCCGCGTCGGGCGTCGAGGTGGTCTTCGACGCGCCGACCAGCGACTGGGCGGCCCGGCGCAGCGCGCCCACCGTGTGCGCGTTCCTGTACGACATCCGCGAGGACAACTCCCGGCGCAACAGCAGCGCGGGCGAGATCTACGACGAGGACGGCTTCGTCGTCGCCCGCCGCTCGCCCGCCCGCTGGTTCGAGCTGACCTATCTGGTCACCGCGTGGGCGAGCCGGCCGCAGGACGAGCACCGGTTGCTGTCCCAGGTGCTGTCCACCCTGGTGTCCACGGACACCCTGGCCCCGCATCTGCTGACCGGCACGCTCGCCGAGCTGGGCCTGATCGTGGGACTGGACGCGGGCGGGACCGGCCTGGAGGCCCCGGCCGCGTCCGACGTGTGGTCCGCGCTGGGCGGCGAGCTGAGACCGTCGCTCGGGGTACGGGTACGCGCCCCGCTGGCCGGCATCGAGCGGGTCGCCGCGCCGCCGGTCACCGAGGGCCTGGTCGTACGGTCGACACCCCACTCCCTGCCGGACGAGACGGAGTCGGCGCGCCGGCTGCGCTACACGGAGATCGACGACCCCGGCGGAGAGGGCTTCGGCGGGTCCCGCGAGCGGCGCCCCGCCCCCGCCCGGCGCCGCAGGAGAGGTGACCGCCAGCCATGACGCACACCGTGGAACCCGAGCTGTGGCGGCGGCTGCACGCCGTGGAGGAGCGGGTACGGAAGGCGGTCGCCGCGCGGCGTGCCGTCGACCCCGACCCGGACGACCCCTACCGGGGCCAGTACCTCACCCCCGAGGCGGCCCAGCGCCTCCTCGACACGCGCGGCGAACCGTCCGCCGCCGAGCCGGAGCGGTCGGCGGAGGACTCCCCGCTCGGCCGTCTGGCACGAGACTTCGGACTTTCCCCGCTCGATCTGGACCTGCTGCTCGTCGCCCTGGCCCCGGACCTGGACGCCCGCTTCGAGCAGCTCTACGGCTATCTGAACGACGACCTCACCCGGCGCCGGCCCACGGTCGGACTGGCCCTCGAACTGTGCGGGCACGCCGGGCTGTCCCCGGCCCGCTTCCGCCTCTCCCCCGGCGCGCCCCTGCTCTCGGGCGGTCTGCTGGAAGTCCAGGAGCCGGAACGGCCGCCGCTGTCACGGGTGTTGACGGTGCCCGACCGGGTGACCGCGCATCTGCTGGGCGACACCGCGCCGGACGCCCGCCTGGGTTCCGTACTCGGAGAGCACACGGCCGACCCGGCGGCCGACCCCGCGCTGGTCCGGCGGGCCGCCGCCGGGGTCCGGAGCGGCACCGGGCATGTGCACCTGCGGGCAGTCGGCGGTGCCCCCGAGGGCCTGGCGGACGCGGCCCTGCGAGAGGCGGGCCGCGTCCCGCTGGTCCTGGACACGGTGGCCCTGGCCCGGCACGCCCGCGACCTGCCCCAACTGGCCGCTGCCGCCGCCCGCGAGGCCCGGCTGACCGGCGCCGGGGTCGTACTCGGCCCGCTGGACGACCTCCCGGACAAGCCCTCCGAGCGGACCCACGTGCTGCGCACGGTGTGCGCGGCGCTGTCCGGCATCCCGCTGTTCACCTACGGCTCGCAGGTCTGGGACCCGGGGTGGGCCGTCCGTACCCCGGTGTCCTTCACCGTGGGCACCTCCTCGCCCGAACAGCAGGCCGTACGGTGGCGGTTCGCGCTGGAGGCGGCCGGGGCCCCGGACGGCTCGGGCAGTGCGGACCTGGCGCGTGCCGTGGCCGCGCACCGGCTCGACTCGGGCCAGCTCCGGCGCGCGGCCGACGCCGCGGTACGCACGGCGGCGCTCGCCGGGCGCCCGGTGGCCGCCGAGGACGTTCGGGCCGCCGTGCGGGCGCAGAACGGGGCGGGGCTGGCCCGGCTGGCGCGCCGGGTGGAACCCGCGGTCGGCTGGGACGACCTGGTGCTGCCGCCGAGGACCCTGCGGGGCCTGCGCGAACTCGCGGTGCGCGCCCGCCACCGCGACCAGGTGCTCGGCCAGTGGGGGATGCGGCCGGGCGGCGGCCGGGGGCGTGGCGTGATCGCGCTGTTCGCCGGCGAGTCCGGCACCGGCAAGACGATGTCCGCCGAGGTGGTCGCCACCGACCTGGGCATGGATCTGTACGTGGTCGACCTGTCGACCGTGGTGGACAAGTACATCGGCGAGACCGAGAAGAACCTGGAGCGCATCTTCACCGAGGCGTCGGCGGTCAACGCGGTGCTGCTGTTCGACGAGGCGGACGCGATCTTCGGCAAGCGCTCGGAGGTGAAGGACGCCCGTGACCGGCACGCCAACATCGAGTCGGCGTACCTGCTCCAGCGGATGGAGTCCTTCGACGGCATCGCCGTGCTGACCACCAACCTGCGGGCCAACCTGGACGAGGCGTTCACCCGGCGGCTCGACGTGGTGGCCGACTTCCCGATGCCCGACGCGGCGCAGCGGCTCGCGCTGTGGGAGCGGTGTCTGGGCGAGCGGCTGCCGCGCGCCGAGGACGTCGACCTCGCGTTCTGCGCCGACCGGTTCGAGCTGGCGGGCGGCTCCATCCGGTCGTGTGCGGTGACGGCCGCGTATCTCGCGGCGGATTCGGGGAATGAGCTGACCATGCGGCAGGTCGTGGAGTCGGTCGCGCAGGAGTACCGCAAGCTCGGCCGGCTGGTGCTGGCCGCCGAGTTCGGTCCCTGGCTCGCGCAGGTCACGGCCGCCTGACCCTGCACGCCGGGTGCGGCCCGTCCGCCCGCGCGGGCAGCCGGGCTGCCCTCGGGCAGGGCCCGATGTCCCCTGCCGCGGGGCACGGTCCGAGGAAAGGGTGGAGGAGACCCGGACCGCAGGACCCGTGAAGGAGCGAGCATGCCGACGTACCTCACCCCAGGTGTTTACGTGGAGGAGGTGCAGTCCGGTGCTCGCCCGATCGAGGGTGTGGGCACCGCGGTCGCCGCGTTCGTCGGCTTCGCCGAGGACGGCCCGTTCCACGAGCCCACGCTGGTGACGAGCTGGGACCAGTACAGCCGGATCTTCGGCGGATTCGTGCAGGGCGCGTACCTGCCGCACTCCGTCTACGGCTACTTCGCCAACGGCGGCGGCTCCGCCTACGTCGTGCGCATCGGCGGCTCCGCCGAGGACTCCTCCGCACCGGCCGGGAACGGCGACGGCGCGCGGCCGGAGCAGGCGGCGCTCGCCGTCGAGGTGGGCGGCTTCCAGATCGCGGCCAAGCCCGGCGTGACCGGCGTGTCCATCGAGATCGCCGACCCGGAGGGCGAGAACCCGCCGGAGGACCGCTTCCGCGTCCTGGTCCGCCAGGGCGAGCAGGTGGCCGAGACCTACGACGCCTCGACCCGCCGGAACGTCAAGGGCTACCTGCCCACCCAGGCCCGCAACTCGAAGCTGATCGAGGTGAGCGAGCAGCGCGGCGGGAACCAGACCCGGCCGGCCGCGCAGACGATCGCCGTGCCGGACGCCCCGGCCGCGCCCGCGCCCTCGGCCTCCGGCCAGGTGGCCCGGCTGGACCCGGCCGAGTACGTCGGTGACGCCGACGCGCGCACCGGCTTCGCCGGTCTGGAGAGCGTCGACGAGATCACCATGGTCGCCGTCCCCGACCTGATGAGCGCCTACCAGCGCGGTGACATCGACGCCGAGGGCCTGCGCACGGTGCAGCTCGCCGTCATCTCGCACTGCGAGCAGATGGGCGACCGCGTCGCCGTCCTCGACGCCCCGCCCGGCCTCTCCGCGCAGGCGGTCCGCAACTGGCGCAACGACGAGGCGGGTTACGACTCCCGCTACGCCACCCTGTACTACCCCTGGGTCCGCGTGCTGGACCCGGCCGCCGGGCGCAACATCACCGTCCCGCCGAGCGGACACGTCGCCGGCCTGTGGGCCCGCAGCGACACCGAGCGCGGGGTGCACAAGGCGCCCGCGAACGAGGTGATCCGCGGCGCGGTCGACCTGGAGCTGCGGCTGAGCAAGGGCGAGCAGGACCTGCTCAACCCGATCGGCGTGAACTGCATCCGTACCTTCCCCGGCCGGGGTGTGCGGGTCTGGGGTGCGCGCACCCTCTCCTCCGACCCGGCGTGGCGCTACCTGAACGTGCGCCGGCTCTTCAACTACCTGGAGGAGTCGATCCTGCTCGGCACCCAGTGGGTGGTGTTCGAGCCGAACGACGACCGGCTCTGGTCGAGCATCCGGCGCAACGTCAGCGCCTTCCTCACCGAGGAGTGGCGCCGGGGCGCGCTGTTCGGGCGCACGGCGGCGGAGGCGTTCTACGTCAAGTGCGACCGGGACAACAACCCGCAGGAGTCCATCGACCAGGGACGCGTGGTCTGCGAGATCGGTGTCTCACCGGTCAAGCCGGCCGAGTTCGTGGTGTTCCGGCTGGCGCAGTTCTCCGACAGCACCAGCCTCGTCGACGAGTGACCTCCGTCGCTTCCGGCACTTATCCACCCAGAAAGGTGACAGACAGTCATGGCTGAGGGCGATGCTCTTTCCACCCATATCTTCGGCGTCCAGCTCGGCGGCTACCTGGTCGAATCCATCCAGGAGATCAGCGGCCTGAGCGTCGAGGAGGAGGTGGTCGAGGTCCGGCAGGTCAGCTCCGAGGGCAAGCAGATCATCCGCAAGCAGCCGGGCGCCCGCCAGGCCGGCGAGATCACGATCACCCGGGGACTCGACCAGAGCAGCGAGTTCACCTCGTGGATCAAGGAGACGCTGAACAACGGCGCGGTGGACACGGCGCGGCAGAATCTCACCATCGAGATCAAGGACTCCACCGGTGAGACCGTGCGGCGCATCCAGCTCATGCAGGGCTGGGCGTCCAAGTGGGAGGGCCCGTCCCTCAAGGCGGGCGAGTCGTCGGCCGCCACCGAGTCCGTGACCATCGTGTTCGAGGAGATCATCGTCGAATGAGGCGTCGTACGGTGACCGCGGGCAACCTGGACGAGATCCTCCAGGCGACGGCTCCCGCGAAGGACGAGGCGGAGGCGGTGTCCAAGCCGTTCACGCCCGCGGCGCCGCCGCGCCAGGAGCCCGCGCTGCGCACGGAGTTCGAGTTCGAGCTGCCGCGCGGGTACGTCGACGAGGCGGGCACCGTGCACCGGCACGGCTCGATGCGGCTGGCCACGGCCCGCGACGAGCTGCGCCCGCAGATCGACCTGCGGGTCAAGGAGAACCCCGCGTACCTCAGTGTCGTGCTGCTCAGCCAGGTGATCACCCGGATCGGCACGGTCACCGATGTGCACGCGGGGATCGTGGAGCGGATGTACGCGACCGATGTCGCGTTCCTCCAGGACTTCTACCGGCGCGTCAACAGCGAGGGCCACACGCGTGCGGCGGTCACCTGCCCGCACTGCGAGGGCGGCTTCGAGGTCGACCTCTCGGGTGGGCGCCTGGGGGAATCGTGACGTACGCGCCTTCCCGGCTGCGGGAGGAGATCGCGTACGTCGCTTACCACTTCCACTGGAGCCGCGAGGAGATCCTCGACCTCACCCATGCCGAGCGCCGGGAGTGGGTCACCGAGATCGCCCGCATCAACACCCGCGTGAACGAAGGCGGTTGACCGCATGGGATGGCGAGACAGGGTGCGTCGGCCCCGGCCGCCCGCCGCCGAGAACGTCGGCGGCGCCGGCTCCGGCCCCATGGAGCAGGCGCCTGCCGGCGTCGGCGTGCCCGAGGGCTGGGACGGCGGCTGGCGTGCGGCTGCCGCGCCTGAACTGACGGTTTCCCGTGCGCCGTTGGCGGTCAGTGACGGGCTCGGCTTCCGCGCGGGGCTGGCGGCCTGGCGCGACCCGTCCTTCGACACCGGGCTCGCGCACGGGGTGCTGCCCTCGGCTCCGGCCGGTCTGGTGCGGGGGGTCGCCCGGACCGCTTCGGGATCCGGGGAGACGTTCGGTGGCGGCGGCCCGCTGCTGTTGCGTGCGGTGCGGCGGGAGGACGCGGAGGAGGTCGCGCCCGCGGGTGGGGAGCGGCTGGAGAGGGTGGTGACCGGCCGGCCCCGGAAAGCGGCGGCATCCCCTGGGGCCGGGCGTGACGGTGGGCCTCGGGTGCGGCGGCGCGGTGCTGCCGACCCGGTCGCGGAACAGCGCGGGCTCACGTCCACGTCGTCTCCCGCGGTACTCGACACCGGTGGGCCGGAGCCCGCGGTGCAGCGGGCGGCGGCCCTCGACGCCGGCGCGTCGGAGCCTGCCGTGCAGCGGGCGGCGGTCGCACCGGCTCCTGCCGCGCGGGCGCTTCCCATGGTGCGGCGCGTCGCGGTGGTGGACCCTCGTACGGGTGGGGCGGCACCGGTCGGCTCGCCCGCGCACACCGGCTCGCGCGCCGAGAGCGTCCCGGCTTCGTCCGGTACGGAGAGGGGGCGCGCCGTTTCCCCTTCCGTGCGTCCCCTTCCCGTGGGCCGCTCGCTGGTCGTCGCTCGGCGGCCGGCACAGCGGCCACCCGCCGCACAGAACC
>NZ_MUNH01000441.1:0-12896 GCF_002154615.1 Streptomyces recifensis | reverse complement strand
TGCCAGGGCGACAGCGGCGGTCCCCTGATCATCGGGGGCGTCCTGGCAGGGATCACTTCCTGGGGCGAGGGCTGCGCGGAGGCCGGTTACCCGGGGGTCTACACCCGGCTGACCACCTTCTCCAGCCTGGTGACCGCACAGGTCAACTCGTGACCCGGAAGATTTCCCGAGCACGCTCGGGTGCATGACCAGGGGGGCGCTGCGAGCCACCACGAGCGGCCCGCAGCGCCTCCCTATCCATGGTGCGCAGGGGTCACTCCCGGGGGCGTGCCGGCGGGCGTACGGGGCCCCGCGTGCGCCGGTGACACTCCGGTCCATCCGCCGGGCAGGTGACCCGCCGGGGTGAACCCCCAGGTGGCGAAGGGCGATTCCCTACGATCGGGGCGTGTCTCTCTTCACGCTCGAACGCACCGTCCCCCTCTCGCTCGCCGAGGCTTGGCGCCGGCTCACCGATTGGCCCCGGCACGGGGATCTGGTGCCGCTCACCCGGATGACGGTGGTGACGCCCCCGCCGACCGGGGTGGGCACCCGCATCCTGGCCCGTACGGGTGTCGGCCCGCTGGTCTTCGACGATCCGATGGACATCACCGTGTGGCGCCCTCCGCTGGACGGCGAACCGGGGTTCTGCCGGCTGGAGAAGCGCGGCCGGGTGGTGCTCGGCTGGGCGGAGATCGAGGTACGGCCGGGGCCCGGCGGGCGGGCCCGCGTGGTGTGGCGGGAGGAACTGCGCGTGTCCTTCCTGCCCCGCGCCTTCGACGGCGTGGTGACGAGCGCCGCGCAGTGGATGTTCGGACGCGTGGTGAACGGGCTGCTCAGGCGGGAGTGAGCCCCCCCGGCGCGCGGGGGACTTGGGCACGCGGGGAACCCGGGCGCGTGGCCCGTCAGTCCGTACGGCCCGTGACCGCGACCGTCACCCCGAGCCCGACCATGGCGAGCCCGCCCGCGCCGCCCACGGCCGCCAGCCGGCGCGGTGAGCGGGCGAACCAGTCCCGCGCGGCCGAGGCGGCAAGCCCCCAGACGCTGTCGCAGACGAGCGCGATGGCGTTGAACACCAGCCCGAGCAGCAGCATCTGGAGGGGCACCCGGCCCCGAGCGGGGTCGGTGAACTGGGGCAGGACGGCGGCGAAGAACACGATCGTCTTGGGGTTGGCCACCCCGACCACGAACCCGTCCCACAGGGTGCGCGGCCCGCTGTGCGCCGGGGCGTCCGGGGTGAACGCGGCCCGCAGCGAACCGCGCCGCCGCCACGCGGTGACCCCCAGGTACACCAGGTAGGCGGCGCCCGCGAGCTTGAGCACGGTGAAGGCGAGGACCGAGCGCTCCACGACCGACCCCACACCGAGCGCCACGGCCGCGACGAGCACGTACGCGCCCAGCGTGTTCCCGACGACGGTGGTGAGGGCCGCCCGGCGTCCGTGGGCGAGCGCCCGGCCGACGACGAACAGCACGCTCGGCCCCGGCACCACGATCAGCAGCAGGGACAGCGCGGCGAAGGCGAGGAGCCGGTCGGCAGGAAGCATGCCGTCATGCAAGCACGCCCGCCGCAGGGGCCGTAACCGGTTTTTCCGCGCGCGCTCAGGCGGGCGAGCCCATCCCCAGAGGGAGGTCGTGGTGGATCGGGGTGTGGGCGCCGGTCAGCGAGATGCCGGTGCCGCCGCGCCGGGCGGCGACGATCTCCGCGGCGATGGACAGCGCCGTCTCCTCCGGGGTGCGGGCGCCGAGGTCGAGCCCGATCGGCGAACGCAGCCGGGCCAGTTGACGGTCGGTGACACCCGCCTCGCGCAGCCGCTCCAGCCGGTCGAGGTGGGTGCGCCGGGAGCCCATCGCGCCGACGTAGGCGACGGGCAGGCCGAGGGCCAGCCGGAGCAGCGGTACGTCGAACTTGGGGTCGTGGGTGAGGACGCACAGCACCGTGCGGGCGTCGGTCGCGGTGCGCTCCAGGTAGCGGTGCGGCCAGTCGACGACCACCTCGTCGGCCTCGGGGAAGCGGGCACGGGTGGTGAACACCGGCCGGGCGTCGCACACGGTGACGTGGTGCCCGAGGAACTTGCCGACCCGGACCAGCGCGGCCGCGAAGTCGACGGCACCGAACACGATCATGCGGGGCGGTGGGACGGCCGCCTCGATCAGCACGGTGACCGGGCTCCCGCAGCGCGCGCCGCGCGCCCCCACCTCCACGGTGCCGGTGCGGCCCGCGTCCAGGAAGGCGGCCGCCTCGGCGGCGATCGTACGGTCGAGATCCGGGTGGCCGCCGAGGCCGCCGTGCGCCTTGCCGTCGCTGTCGATCAGGAGCGCGCCGCCGAGCAGGTCGGGCGGACCCGCCGTGATCCGGGCGAGCGCCACGGCCCGGCTGTCGGCGGCGGCGCCCAGCGCGGCGGCGAGCACCGGCCGGTGACGGCTGTCGGCACGGACCGGGACCACTAGGACGTCGATGGCTCCGCCGCAGGTCAGCCCCACTCCCAGGCCGCCCTCGTCGTCATACCCGAAGCGCTCCAGCACGGGCCCGCCTCCCGCCAGCACCTGTTGGCACAGCTCGTACACCGCGCCCTCCACGCAGCCGCCGGAGACCGACCCGACGGCCGTGCCCCCGGCGTCGACCGCGAGGGCGGCGCCGGGGTGGCGGGGGGCGCTGCCGCTGACGGCGACCACGGTGGCGACCGCGAAGTCCCGGCCCTCGGCGGCCCACGCGTTCAGTTCCTCGGCGATGTCCAGCATCCGACGGCCTCCTGACGCATCGCTCTCATGCCGTGCCGGTGAGGTGCTCGGGCCGGACCGGGGTGCGGTTCAGCTCGAGTCCGGTGGCGGCGCGGATGGCGGCGAGCACCGCCGGGGTGGACGACAGGGTGGGAGCCTCGCCGACGCCCCGCAGCCCGTAGGGGGCGTGGTGGTCGGCGAGTTCGAGGACGTCGACCGGGATGGTCGGGGTGTCGAGGATGGTCGGGATCAGATAGTCGGTGAAGGACGGATTGCGTACCTTCGCCGTCACCGGGTCCACGAGGATCTCCTCCATCACCGCGACCCCGAGCCCCTGCACGGTGCCGCCCTGGATCTGGCCGAGCACGGAGAGCGGGTTGAGGGCCTTGCCGACGTCCTGGGCGCAGGCCAGCTCGACCACCTTGACCAGGCCCAGCTCGGTGTCGACCTCGACCACGGCGCGATGCGCGGCGAAGGAGTACTGCACATGGCCGTTGCCCTGGCCGGTGCGCCGGTCGAAGGGCTGGGTCGGCCGGTGCCGCCACTCCCGCTCGATCTCGACGCTCTCCCCCTCCAGCACGTCCGCGAGGTCGGCCAGCACCTCACCCCCGTCGGTGACCACCTTGCCGCGCTCCAGCAGGAGTTCGGCGGTGGCCCAAGCGGGGTGGTACGTGCCGAACTTGCGGCGCCCGATCTCCAGCACCTTCTCCCGCACCAGCGCGCAGGCGTTGCGGACGGCGCCGCCGGTGACGTAGGTCTGCCGGGAGGCGGAGGTCGAACCGGCGCTCCCCACACGGGTGTCGGCGGGCTGGATGGTCACCTTCTCCACCCCCAGTTCGGTGCGGGCGATCTGCGCGTGCACGGTGACCCCGCCCTGGCCGACCTCCGCCATCGCGGTGTGCACGACGGCGACCGGCTCCCCGGCGACGACCTCCATGCGGACCCGGGCGGTGGAGTAGTCGTCGAACCCCTCGGAGAAACCGACGTTCTTGATGCCGACCGCGTACCCGACCCCGCGCACCACCCCTTCGCCGTGGGTGGTGTTGGAGAGACCGCCGGGCAACTGGCGTACGTCGGCGCCCTCGCTGGACTCCCACTGGCGCTCGGGCGGCATGGGCATCGCCTTGACCCGGCGCAGGAGTTCGGCGACCGGGGCGGGCGAGTCCACCACCTGTCCGGTGGGCAGCGTACTGCCCTGCTCCATCGCGTTGCGCTGCCTGAACTCCACCGGGTCCAACCCGAGTTCCTTGGCCAGCTTGTCCATCTGGGCCTCGTAGGCGAAGCACGCCTGGACCGCGCCGAAGCCGCGCATCGCCCCGCAGGGCGGGTTGTTGGTGTAGAGCGCGACGGCCTCGATGTCCACGTCGTCGACGTCGTACGGGCCGATGCCGAGGGAGGCGGCGTTGCCGACGACGGCCGGGGAGGCGGAGGCGTAGGCGCCGCCGTCCAGGACGATCCGGCACTTCACATGGGTGAGCAGGCCGTCCCGGGTCGCGCCGTGCTCGTAGGTCAGTTTGGCCGGGTGGCGGTGGACGTGGCCGAAGAAGGACTCGAACCGGTCATAGACGATCTTCACCGGCCGGCCGGTGCGCAGGGCCAGCAGGCAGGCGTGGATCTGCATCGACAGGTCCTCGCGGCCGCCGAACGCGCCGCCGACCCCGGCCAGCGTCATGCGGACCTTGTCCTCGGGCAGGCCCAGGACGGGGGCGATCTGGCGCAGGTCGGAGTGGAGCCACTGGGTGGCGATGTAGAGGTGGACCCCGCCGTCCTCCTCGGGCACCGCGAGCCCGGACTCGGGGCCGAGGAACGCCTGGTCCTGCATGCCGAAGGTGTACTCGCCGCGCACGATCACATCCGCCCGCCCGGCGGCCGCGGCCGCGTCGCCGCGCACGATGGGCTGGCGGTGCAGGATGTTGGGGTGGGTCGCGTAGGGGGCGTAGTGGTCGGTGCGGCCCTCGTGGACCAGGACCGCGCCGGGGGCGGTGGCGGAGATCTCGTCGGTGACGACGGGGAGTTCCCGGTACTCCACGCGGATCCTGGCGGCGGCCCGCCGGGCGGTCTCGGGGTGGTCGGCGGCGACGGCGGCGACGGGTTCGCCGTGGTGGCGGACCTTGCCGTGGGCGAGGACCGGGGTGTCCTGGATCTCCAGGCCGTAGGTGCGTACGTCGGTGGGCAGGTCGTCGTAGGTCAGGACGGCGTGCACGCCGGGCAGGGCGAGGGCCTCGGAGACGTCGATGCTCACGATCTCGGCGTGGGCGACGGTGGAGCGCAGCAGGTGGCCCCAGAGCATGTCCTCGTGCCACAGGTCGGAGGAGTAGGCGAACTCGCCGGTGACCTTGAGGATGCCGTCCGGGCGGAGCGTGGACTCGCCGATGCCGCCCGCCGCCTGGGCGCCCTGGGTGATCTTCGTGGGGGCGCCGGCCGGTCCGGGTGCGGGCATGTCAGACCTCCTCGGCCTGCCGGGCGGCCGCCAGGCGGACCGCGTCCATGATCTTCTCGTAGCCGGTGCAGCGGCACAGGTTGCCGGAGAGCGCCTCGCGGATGTCGGCGTCGGTGGGCTCCGGGTTCTGTTCCAGGAGTTCGTCGGCGGCGACCAGCAGGCCGGGGGTGCAGAAACCGCACTGGACGGCGCCGGCGTCGATGAACGCCTGCTGGATCGGCGCCAGTTGTGCGCCCTCCCCGGGCACCGGCTGCCAGCGCCGGGCCTCGTCCAGGCCGACGCCGGGCGCGGTGGCGCGGCGCCCTTCGGCGTGGTCGGCCAGGCCCTCGACGGTGACGACCTCGCGGCCCTCGGCCTGGCCGGCCGCGACCAGGCAGGAGCAGACCAGCTCGCCGTCCAGGCGGACGGTGCAGGAGCCGCACTCGCCCTGTTCGCAGGCGTTCTTGGCGCCGGGGAGGCCGAGGCGTTCGCGCAGCACGAAGAGCAGGGACTCGCCCTCCCAGACGTCGTCGGCCTGCTGCGGGCGTCCGTTGACGGTCAGACTGACGCGCATCACGCGGCTCCTTCGGTGGCTCGGCACCCGCCCCGGTAGGACTCCCAGGCCCACATCAGCGTGCGGCGGGCCAGCACGCCGATCGCGTGGCGCCGGTAGCCGGCGGTGCCGCGCACATCGTCGATGGGGTTGCAGGCGGCGGCGCACAGGGCGGCGAACTGCTTCACGGCCGAGGGCGCGACGATCTGTCCACTCTCCCAGAACCCGCCCTCCTCCAGCGCCGAGTTGAGGAACTGCTCGGCCACCTCCGCCCGGATCGGGGTGGGCGCGGCGGAGCCGATGCCGGTGCGGACGGTACGGGTTTCGGGGTGCAGGGCGAGGCCGAAGGCGCACACCGCGATGACCATGGCGTTGCGGGTGCCGACCTTGGAGTACTGCTGGGGGCCGTCCGCCTTGGCGATCCGGACGGCGCGGATCAGCTCGTCGGGCTCCAGGGCGTTGCGCTTGACCCCGGTGTAGAAGGCGTCGACGGGAATGAGCCGGGTGCCGCGCGCCGCCGATTCCGCCTCGACCTCGGCCCCGGCCGCGAGCAGCGCCGGGTGGGCGTCACCGGCGGGCGAGGCGGTGCCGAGGTTGCCGCCGACCCCGCCCCGGTTGCGGATCTGCGGCGAGGCGACGGTGTGCGCGGCGAGCGCGAGACCGGGCAGCTCGGCCCGCAGGTGGCGCATGATCCGGGCGTACGGGACGGAGGCGCCCAGGCGTACGGAGTCCGTGCCGGTCTCCCACTCGGTCAGCTCGCCGATGCGGGTGAGGTCCAGGAGGTGGGTGGGGCGGCGGTGGTCGAAGTTGATCTCCACCATCACATCGGTGCCCCCGGCGATCGGCACGGCGGTGGGGTGCTCGGCCTTCGCGGCGAGCGCCTCCTGCCAGCTTGCGGGGCGAAGGAATTCCATGGCCCGGCTCTCTTCTTCCGTCTCATGACACGGGGCTCGTGAAGTCAGTACACCGGTCCTTCTTCCAACGGTGTCAGTCACCGAAAACCCGAAGGAGTTGGCTGGCCACGGCGGTCATCTTGTAGATTCGTATGAACGAAGGCCCTCGGCAACCCCTCCGTTTTCCTCCGGAAACACAGGAGACACCGCAGGTGCGGGGCACGGCCCGCGCGCCCCGCGCCGGCTCCGCCTCCGTCACCCATCCAGATCACGAAGAGTTTCGACACAGAACGGCGGCGACGAGATGCGGCTGCGCGCACTGCTGGACACCGATGCGCTGGGGCTGCGGCTGCTCGGCGGCGAGGACGAGCTGGACCGTACGGTCCGCGGGGTCATGACGACCGACCTGCGGGACCCGAGCCGCTACCTCTCCGGCGGCGAGCTGGTCCTCACCGGCCTGGCCTGGCGCCGGGACGCCGCCGACTCCGAGCCGTTCGTCCGCCTTCTGGTACAGGCCGGGGTCACCGCCCTGGCCGCCGGGGAGGCCGAGCTGGGAGACATACCCGAGGACCTGGTGGTGGCCTGCGCCCAGCACCGGATGCCGCTGTTCGCGGTGCACGAGTCGGTGGCCTTCGCCACCATCACCGAGCACGTGGTGCGCCAGGTCTCCGGCGAGCGCGCCGGAGACCTCGCCGCGGTGGTGGACCGGCACCGGCGCATGATGACCTCCGGCCCGGCGGGCGGCGGGCCCGACGTGGTCCTCGACCTGCTCGGCAGCGACCTCGACCTGCGCGCCTGGGTGCTCTCCCCCACGGGCCGCCTGATCGCCGGGTCCAAGGTCGCGGGCCCGGCGCTGCCGCCGGATACCTGCGCGCGGCTGGCCGCCGAGCACCTGGCCGCCGTACGCACCGGGCGGCGCGGGCCGCACCGGGTGCAGCTCGACGGCGTCACGTACTCCCTGTTCCCGGTCCGCTCCTCCGGCCGCGCGCCGCAGGCGGTGCCGGACGCGCGGGAGACGGTGCTGTCGGACTGGCTGCTGGCCGTCGAGGCGGACGCCGCCGACTGGCCCGAGGAGCGGCTCGACCTGCTCCGGGGCGTCACCCAGCTCATCGCCGTCGAGCGGGACCGGCGCGACGCCGCCCGTACGGTACGGCGCCGGCTCGCCCAGGAGGTGCTGGAGCTGGTGCAGAGCGGGGCCGCGCCCGCCGAGATCGCGGCGCGCCTCAGGGTCGCCGCGCCCGTGCTGCTGCCGGGGCTCGGGGCGGCGCCGCACTGGCAGGTCGTCGTGGCCCGGGTCGAGTGGGAGGACGGCACGGCGGCGGGCGGCCCCGTCGCCCAGTCGCTGCTGGAGGAGGTCCTCGTCGACCCCCTGGCCACCGGCCCGGAGCCGGCCGACCGGGTCGCGGTCGCGCACTCCGGGGACGAGGCCGTGGCGCTGGTGCCGCTGCCCGCCGTCTCCGCCGAGCACGACGGCTCCGAGGCCGGGCTGCACGCCGACGCGCTGCTGCGCTCGGTGCGCGAGGCGCTGTCGGCGGGACTGGAGGGCGACGGACGGCTCACCCTCGGCGTGTCCGCCGCCGTGCACTCGGCGGAGGGGCTGCGCGGGGCGCTGGAGGAGGCCCGGCACGCCC
This sequence comes from Streptomyces recifensis, assembly GCF_002154615.1. Taxonomy (NCBI): domain Bacteria; kingdom Bacillati; phylum Actinomycetota; class Actinomycetes; order Kitasatosporales; family Streptomycetaceae; genus Streptomyces; species Streptomyces recifensis. Next base: position 4,706 of record NZ_MUNH01000441.1, on the reverse strand, counting down.
GCCGGGTCGCCGCGGCCCGGCCCGGCCGGGTGTGCGCGGCGGGGCACCAGGAGCTGGCCTCGCACGTGCTGCTGCTGCCGTTCGTCCCGGACGACGTGCGGCGCGCCTTCACCGCCCGGCTGCTGGACCCGCTCACCGAGTACGACCGGCGGCACCGGGCCGAGCTGATCCCGACGCTGGAGGCCTTCCTCGACAGCGACGGCTCCTGGACGCGGTGCGCGAGCCGGCTCCATCTGCACGTGAACACGCTGCGATACCGGGTGGGGCGGATCGAGCAGCTGACGGGCCGGGACCTGTCCCGGCTGGAGGACAAGCTGGACTTCTTCCTCGCGCTGCGGATGAGCTGAGGACCGCCGTAGGGGCGTGATCAGCGCGGTCGGCGCCGGGGGGCGAATTCGATCTTCCGGCGCCACGGGACGGCCGTTCGGCCCCCGGTCCGCAACTTTGTGAAAAGTTTCACCCACCCTCTTGGCCCGGCCCGGTGATCGGTGCTGGAATGCACGCACTCAACAGCTCGACGGCGTGCTCGGGGAGGGCAACGTGGCGTATCCCGCCATGTCTGGTGACGGAACGACCGCCGATGACGATCCGCTCCAGACCGCGGTGTGGCGGCTGCGCTCACGGGCCTGCTGGGCCGACGCGGCGGCCCTCCTGCCCACGGACACCCCCCGGGCGACGCTCCAGCGGGCCGCGCTGCTGGTGGAGCGGTGCCTGTACACCGAACGGGGCTGGGAGGCGGCCGAGGACGCGCTGCGCACCGCCGAGGCGCGGGCCCACAGCGACGAGGAGCGCGGGGCGGCCGCCTGCGAGCGGGGCCGGCTCGCCTACACCTCCACGCTCCACCGCGTACGGGACCGGGCCGACGAGGCGCGGGCCGCGCTCGGCCGGGCCGCCGCGCTGATCCCGCCGGGGGCTCCGGGGCGGGCCCTGCTGGACTTCCGCCGGGGCCTGCTCGCCGAGAACCTGACCCACTCCCCGCAGGCCGCCCGCGCCGCCTACCGCCGGGCCCACGCGGGCGCCACCGCCCAGTCCGACCCGCTCCTCCTCTCCTGCACCTGGCGCCACCTCGCTCAACTGGCCCTGCGCGAAGGGGAACTGGCCGAGGCCCGGCACGGCTTCGCCGAATCCCTCCGCCTCCGCGAAGACCTCGGCTACCTGATCGGCACCGCCCCCGCCCTGGTCTCGCTCGCCGAGACGGAACCCGAACCCGAGGCGACCCGCCTCCGCGAGGAGGCCGGCCGCCTCTTCCGCCTGCTGGGCGGCCTCCCGACCTGGCTCGCCGACCACCTGAGCCCGCCGGCACCGGGGGCGGCCACGGCCTGAGGGGGCCGCGTCCCCCCGTCCCGCTACTGGTCCCGCTGTGCGAAGTGTTCCGCCACCAAGTCCCCCACCAGGTCCACGTCTCCGCACGCCAACGCGTCCAGGAGGGCGGTGTGCTGGGCGGCGTCGCGGAGAAGGACCGCGCGGTGCTGGCGGGGTGGGGTGGCGGCGAGGGGCCACTGGGCGCGGCGGTGGAGGTCCTCGGCGATGCGGAGGAGCTGTTCGTTGCCCGCGAGGGCGAGCAGGGCACGGTGGAAGGCACGGTCGGCCTCGGCGTAGCGGGCCGGGCAGCCGGCGGCGGCAGCGCGGGCGGTGTCCTCGGCGAGCGGGCGCAGCTCGGCGAAACGGGCGGCCGGGACGTTGCCGGCCAGCCGCAGCAGGACGGGGACTTCGAGCAGCGCCCGTACCTCCGCCAGCTCGGCCAGCTCGCGGGCCCCGCGCCGCACCACCCGGAACCCGCGGTTGGGGACGACCTCGACGGCGCCCTCCAGCGCGAGCTGCTGCATGGCCTCGCGGACGGGCGTGGCGGAGACCCCGAACCGCTCACCCAGCACCGGCGCCGAATAGACCTCGCCGGGACACAGTTCCCCGGTCGTCAGCGCGGAGCGCAGCGCGTCGAGGATCTGCCCGCGCACCGAGGCCCGCTGCACGACGGCGCGCGGCCGGGGCAGCGGCGGCTCGCTGTGGGTGTGCTCGCCCCGTACCGCCGACACGTCCTCGGCCCGTTCGCGGGACCGGTCCGGTACCCGCGCGGCGGGCTGGGCGGCGTGCCGGGGCAGCCCCGTACCGGAGACGTCGTGCAGGCCCTGCTTCACGGGTCCTCCTCGGGCTGTTCGGCGGCCGGGGTCCGCCCCGGGCACGGACGACGGACCGTCACATGTCCGTCAAGCACCTTAGGCGCAGGAGACGGCACTTCAAATTCCCGGAAAGATGGGTAAGGTTAGCCTTACCTGTACGCCCGCCCCCGCGTTCGAAGGATCGGTGGTCCCGCCATGCTCGCTACGGCCTCGCCGCTCACCGCAGCGTACGCCCGGCTCGGCGAGGTCTTCCCGGGACTGACCGTGACGGTCATGGAGGACCCGGCACAGCCCCTGCCCGTGGGCGACGGCTGGGTCACCGCCGACGGACTCGCGGCGGGCGGCGCCCAGCTCGACTCCTTCCTCGCCTGGGACGACGCCCAGGTGCTGCGGGACTACGGCCGGCGCGCACGCCCGGACGTCGTCGCCGGCTTCGGTCTGCACCGCTACGCGTGGCCCGCCTGTCTTCTGATCACCGTCCCCTGGTTCCTGCACCGCCGCGTCCCCCGGCTGCCCGCGGCCCACGTCGCCTACCACCGCACCGAGGGCCGGATGACCGTACGGCCGGGCACCTTCGCCTGTCTGCCGGACGACCCGGCGGCCGGGCTGCCGGAGGCGGTCGTGGTGGCCGACGAGGAGGCGCTGCGCGCCGAGGTGCGCACGGCCGTCGCCGAGCATCTCGAACCCGTACTGGGCGGCTTCGGCCCGCGCATGCGGCGGCGCGGCCGCGCGCTGTGGGGCATGGCGACGGACGAGATCGTCGAGGGCCTGTGGTACCTCGCCTCCCTCTTCGGCGAGGGCGAGGAGCGGCGCGCGATGCGTGAGCTGGAGCTGCTGCTGCCGGGCACCACCCGCCCGTACGCGGGCTCGGCCGCGTTCCGCGAGCTGACCGGTCCGGACGGCGCCCCGGTGGCCACCCGCGACCGGGTGAGCTGCTGCATGTTCTACACGCTGCGCCCCGAGGACACCTGCGCCACCTGCCCCCGCACCTGCGACAGCGACCGCGTCGCCCGCCTGACGACGGCCGCGGCGGCCTGAACGAGCCGGAACCACTCGTTCGAGCGGCGGAAATCGAACTCAACTACCCCTGCGCAGCACACAGTTCGAGCAGAACGACGCCATCGCGGCGCCTCCGCGCCCCTTTGAAGGACCGTTGCCTCGAAATCCCCGGACGACCGCCGGGAATGGGTCACTATGACGGGCGATACGCCCTATCCCAAGGCAAGGGACCCCTGATGCGAATGACCGACATATCGCTGAACTGGCTGCTTCCGGGCGCCGTGCTGCTCCTGGGCGTGCTGGCGGCGATCGCGGTGCTCGCGCGCGGCAAGCGCTCCTCCGGGGAGAAGGCGGGTGCGGACGACTCCTGGGAACGCAGCGAGGAGCGCCGCAGGCGCAAGGAGGCGGTCTACGGCACCGCCTCCTACGTCCTGCTGTTCTGCTGCGCCGCGGTGGCGGCGGCCCTCTCCTTCCACGGCCTGGTCGGCTTCGGCGAGCAGAACCTCGGCCTCACCGACGGCTGGCAGTACCTGGTGCCGTTCGGCCTGGACGGCGCGGCCATGTTCTGCTCGGTCCTCGCCGTGCGCGAGGCCAGCCACGGCGACGCAGCGCTGGGTTCCCGGATGCTGGTGTGGATGTTCGCCGCCGCCGCGGCCTGGTTCAACTGGGTGCACGCGCCCCGGGGAATCGGCCACGACGGGGCTCCGCAGTTCTTCTCCGGCATGTCCCTGTCGGCGGCGGTGCTGTTCGACCGGGCGCTGAAGCAGACCCGCCGGGCGGCCCTGCGCGAACAGGGTCTGGTGCCGCGCCCGTTGCCCCAGATCCGCATCGTCCGCTGGCTGCGGGCACCACGCGAGACCTATGGGGCCTGGTCGCTCATGCTCCTGGAGGGTGTGCGCAGCCTGGACGAGGCGGTCGAGGAGGTACGCGACGACAAGCGGGAGAAGAGCGAGGCCCGTCAGCGCCGGCGCGACCAGCAACGCGTGGAGCGCGCCCAGTTGAAAGCACTGAGCCGAGGCGCCCGGAGCGTCGTGAGCCGGACGCCCGCGCGGACGGTGGAGGTGCAGATGGACCGCGCCCCCGCCCCGGCGACCGGGGAGCCGGCCATAGCGGCGGAAAAGCTGACCGCCCGCTCACGGCCCTCGCTGCAGTCGGTCCGCAAGGGCGCCGAGCCGGTCACCGTCGACCTCACCGCGGAGGACGACACGATGGCGCTGCCCCGGCTCGACTCGCTGGAGCGCAAACTGAAGGACCTTGAGCAGCAGTTCGGCTGAGGCCGAGCGGCGACGGGGTGGGGACGCGATTCGTCAGGAGCGCGTCCCCACCCCGTCGTCGTCTATGCGGCCGCCGAACCCAGTTCGAACCAGACCGACTTGCCCACCGCGTGCGCCCGTACCCCCCAGGCGTCCGCGAGGGACCGCACCAGGACCAGGCCGCGACCGCCTGTGTCCTCGTCCGGGGTGGGGGTGCGCATCAGGGGCCCTCGGGTCATGAAGTCCCTCACCTCCACACGGAGTCCGCGCGGGGAGACCACGGCGGTCAGGACCGCGTCGTCGTCGGTGTGCACCAGGGCGTTGGTGACGAGTTCGC
>NZ_MUNH01000440.1:0-17376 GCF_002154615.1 Streptomyces recifensis | reverse complement strand
CATCGCCACCATGGCGGCCGACGGCAAGACCACCACCTACACCTGGGACGCGGCCGGCAACCTCACCAAGTCCGCACTGCCCAACACCGAGACCGAGGACCGCACCTACGACCGCGCGGGCCGTCTCACCGCCGTCACCTCGGCCAAGGCCGGCACCACGGTCACCAAGACCGCGCTCACCCTCTCGGCGGCGGGCCTGCCCTCCCACATAGACGTCACCAGGGCCAGCATCGGAAGCGGCGGCTACGACCTCGCCTACGACACGGCCGGCCGCCTCACCACCGGCTGCGCACCCCAGCCGTGGGTCACCGGCTGCCCCACCACCCGTGCCACGTCCTACACCTACGACAAGGTCGGCAACCGCCTGACCTCCACTCTGGGCACCGCCTCGACCAGCTACGCCTACGACGCGGCCGACCAGCTCACCTCGAGCACCACCGGCTCCACCATCACGGCGTACGGCTACGACGGCGAGGGCAACCAGACCAAGGCGGGCAACGACACCTTCACCTACGACCTCGCCGGCCAGATCTCCGCCGCCACCGTCGCAGGCGCCGCCTACACCTACGACCACGACGCCGAGGGCAACCAGGTCACCGCCAGCAAGGACGGCGCGGTAACCAGCCGCACCCAGTGGGACCCGAACGCCCCATTGCCCATCCTGGCCAGTGAGTACGACAGCGCCTGGGCCCTCAAGCAGTCCTACCGCTACGACCCGCTCGGCCAGCCCACCGCCACCGCGACCGGCACCGGCACCGGGTCACTCTTCTACTACCACCACGACACCCAGGGCTCCCCGGTCGACGTCACCGGCAACACCGGCACCCTGTACCAGCGCTGGTCCTACGACTCCTTCGGCACCCGCGTCCTGGCCACCGCCACCAGCGGCGCCCCCGCGAGCACCCCGTCCTACACCGGCGCGCGCTACGAGACGACCACCGGCAATCTCGACCTGCACGCGCGCCAGTACAACACCGGCACCGGCCGCTTCACCCGACCCGACCCCGCCACCCGCGACCAGGCGACGCCTTACGTCTCGCCGTACGCCTACGCCGACAACGCCCCGACCCTCTACACCGACCCCAGCGGGCTGACCCCCGTGCCAGGCGATGACAACGGCAACGGAAAGGTCGACAGCCTCGGCGAAGGTCTGAAGATCTTCGGCAACGGCTTCCTGCGGGGCCTGAAGGCGCCCTACGAATTCATGGGCGACGCCCACGACGCCCTGACCGGAGAAAACGGCGGCGCCGGCGCCTTCCTCGACAAGTACCTGCCCGTCCGTCCCGCCTACCGGCTCTACCGAGCCGAGTACATGCTCCGCCAGCAAGGATGCGACGCGCTCGCCGACCAGTACGCCGACGCAGCCGACGAACTTACCCAACAGATCGCTGTCACCGGCATCGGCGGGCTCACCGGATGGCGCAGAGACGCTGTCAACCCCAGCGGCATTGCCGCCGAGGGCGAGATCGGCGCCATCACACGTCTCCTTTACGGCGCCCGCAAGGGGGAGGGGCTGCCCGGCTCAGTCGGTGTTCAGATCAGCAAGCGTCCTTCGGCGACGGAACTGGAGAACCTGACAGTTAAGCACGGCGTCGAATTCGCCGTAGTCTACAAACTGGGCCCCGGCCCCAAGGGCACAGGCGGTCAGTACTACCTCTACTCCGGCGTTTCCAATCGGGTACAGGTTCCCGTACGAGCTGACACCATCCTCGTCTACCACACGCACCCAAAGGGCTACGCCTACCCCAGCCCAGCAGACAAGAGACTCCTTGACGCCTTCGAAAAGGCCGGTTCTCCCATGCGCTCGTCACAGATCATTCCGGTTGGTAAGAGCGGTATGGTCGTCACCTTCACGAAACACGGGGTAACACCATGACAGAAGATCACGAGAGCCTGGACTACCTGTGGGACGGAACCGAAGACGGCTGGGTCGTCATCAGATCTGACCTCGGGCTCGGGACCATCTACAACACCGAGACATGCATGGCCCTCCTCCTGGAAGACGAAGCCGAGTACGAGCACGCCATCGAAGCGATGAACGAGCACGGCCGTCCCTTCCTGGACTCCATCCCGTAGGAAACGTGGTTGCCGCTCTGGCACCGAGGGCAGTCACCTCATGGCCAGCGGAGCAAGAGCTAGTCCGATTGCCCGCACCAGGTCTGCGGGACGCCAAGTCCGGCGTCCCGCAGACCTGGTACGTTGCCTGCTCATGGACGACGCCCACGACGCCCTGGCAGGAGAAGCCAGCGGCGCTGGCGCGCTAACTGACACGTAACGGCCAAGAGTGCCTGAACATCGATCTCAACACCTCGAACGCCGTTCGACGCCTCTCGACCCTCGCCACCCCGTTCCAGGCGGCGCGGGTGTGCTCAGTGCTGAACGAGAGGAGTTCGCGTTGGACGGCAGGCAGCAGCCCGGTGGCGCCGACGAGCCGCACCGTCCGCGTCGTCACCACCTCGCTCCTCCGCGTACTCAAGAGCGGCCAGGCACAGTACAACGGGGCCCTCAATGCCAGCCGCTAACCATCTTGACCAACTGCCCGGCGACGCCCCGCCGGAGCCCTCCAGCGGAGCGCCGTCGTGCAGGTCACTGTCCATACAGGCACCTTCGGAGAAGGGTGACGGAGGTCCTCACATGTCACCAGCGATCACGGGCGTGTCACCAGCCCAGCGGACGCACTCACGTCACAAGGCCATGACCTTGACTAACGCGCTCACCCCCGAACCAACTGGACGTCAATGAACGGCCTCTACGACAGGCGCCATGGAGTACCGCGGCTCCCCGCTGGCAAGACCTACCAAGATCCGGACCAGATGCGGACCAATTCGGATCGGCATCGGGCAACGCCACCCGTAGTCGCAGGTCGAAGGCGGCTGAGGCCGTGTACCACCAGCAGACGAAGAACATTCTGTGTTCTTACAGCCCTAAGAAACTCGGGCTCTTCCAGAGCCTAAAGTCGGGTTGCCTGGAGGTATTTTACGCTTCAGGCGCCCCGACATTACAGGTGCCCCTGTAATCAATTGGGTTCTTACAGCTACTGAACTTGAACGGGTGATGTCGGGGCGGTTTGCCTGACGGGTGCTGTTCGGCGCTGGTAGCCATCTGGGTGTGAGGTACGCACAGGGCGGCGGGTTGACCGCCGCGGGGAGGGCCGCCCGGAAGGGGGTCAGGCTGCAGGCCGTGGAGCGCTTCGAACGCGAGGAAGAGAACCGGGAGATCGCGGCCGCGCTGCGGGTCAGTGAGCGGTCGGTTGAGCGATGGCGCCGGGCTTGGCGAGAGCGGGGCGAGGCGGGATTGCTGTCCGCAGGCTCACCGGGACGGCCCAAACTCAGCGCGGCCCAGGTCGACAGGCTGGAAAGTGAGTTGGAGCGGGGACCGCTGGTCCACGGCTGGGCAGATCAGCGGTGGACGCCGCCGCGGGTGAAGACGCTGATCGGTCGCCTCTTCCATGTCTCGTACACCGTGGAGGGCACCTGGCAGTTGCTGAAGCGGCACGGCTGGTCATGGCAGCAGCCTGCTCGGCGGGCGATCGAGCGGGATGACGAAGCGGTCGAGCTGTGGAAGAAGGAGGTCTGGCCGCGGATAAGAGCACCGCGGCGGCGCTCGGGGCCTGGATCGTCTTTCAGGACAAGGCCGGCCAGTCGATGATGCCGCCGCGTGCCAGGACCTGGGGGCCGGGTCGGCCGCACTCCTGTGGTGCGAGTCCGCGGGCGGGGATCCGGACGGGTCTCGATGACAGGCATGGTCTGCTACAGGCGCGGGGAACGGTCGCGGCTGATCTACGCCGTGCGCGAGTACTGCGGCCGCAAAGACGAGCCGAAGGGCTTCGGCTGGCGCGATCTGCGGGATCTGCTTGTCCGAGCTCGCGTCCAGCTTGGCGGCCCGATCGTGCTCGTCTGGGACAACGTGCGGCTGCACGTGACCGCCGGGATGAGGGAGTGGGGCTGCTGCGCACGTGCACTGGCTCACCATCTTCCAACTGCCCGCATACGCACCTGACCTCAACCCGCAAGAAGGGATCTGGTCGCTGGTCAAGCGAGAGGTCGGCAACCTCGCCGCGGCCGACCTGGCCCAGATCACCAAGGCCGTCAAGCGCAGGCTCAAGCAGATCCAGTATCAACCGGACATAGTCGACGGCTGCCTCGCTGGCACTGGCCTTGCCATCCACGAGTAACGATCCCAGGGAACGGCCGACCTGCCACGTGGCCCTACGATCGCGGCACTCAGCCGAACGCTTGTACCCCACGAATTGAGTACCCCCGTGAGCGACGACGTCCTGTCGATCATTCCGACCGATCCCCAGTGGCAGCCCGACCGGGCGACGGCCGAGCGGACTGCCGCGCTTGCCGCGGACCTGGCGCCCGGCCTGCCCGATGGCGTGGGAGTCGAGATCGACGTCACCTGGCACGACGCCCTCACACCCGTCGACTGCGGCGACAACCTGGAACGGGTCGGCTGCCCGCACTGCGGCGCCTCGATCGATACCGAGTGGTACGCCGACCTGCTGGAAAGCCACTGTGAGGACGGCTTCGCCACCTTGGCCGTGAAAGTGCCCTGCTGCGGCGCCGCCACGTCGCTTGACGTGTTGGACTACGACTGGCCGTGCGGCTTCGCCCGCTTCGAGATCGCCATCTGGAACCCCGGACGTGACTGGTTCGGCGACGAGGAACTGACCACTATCGGCGCCACACTCGGGCACCCCGTGAAGCAGATCAGAGCCCGCATCTGACTCAGGTCTCAGCAGGAACCAAGTGCAGCCGTTCAGCCCGACGTCACCCATTCAAGTTCAGTACTGTCCGACATCCAAAGGACCCCACGAGCCGGCCGGTCACCGGACGGTCAGGTCGCGGGAGCCGACCGTGCCCGGGGTCGCCGCGCCGACGGAGGCGGCGACGTCGATGGTGCGGCCGTCCTCGAGGACGGCCGGGGTGCGCAGCATCCGGACCAGCTGCGCGAGGCGCTGCTCAAGGCGCGCGGCGGGCACCTGGACGACGGCGAACTCATTGCCTCCGAGGCGGCCGACGGACGCGCGAGGGCCCGCCGCCCACGTGTTGAGCCTGGCGGCGGTCGCCGTGAGGACAGCGTCCCCGGCCGGCTGCCCGAAGTCGTCGTTCACGGCCTTGAAGTGGTTTTCCTGGACTAACTCAGGTGGCGTTTGGGGCGTCATGATGGAGATCTCCATGCATGTGGAGGCGGGGCGCGGCGGCTTTGAAGGGTGGCCGCGCCCCGCGTGCTCGACAGGGGGGTATGAAAGCTGTGGAGGCAGGAAGCGCGCGTGGAGATCACTGAGCACGAGCTGGCCGATCCGTGGGAAGGACTTCTCGTCGCTCCTGCTCATGGCAGTGACGTTGGGGTGCTGGTCCTGGCAGGATCCAGCGGACGCATTGAACGCGAGCGGGCGCGCATCCTGGCGCAGCAAGGAGTCACAGCCCTGGCGATCCGTTGGTTCGGTGGGCCAGGTCAGAGCCCAGGCATCTGCGAAGTCCCCCTGGAGACTTTCACCACCGCCGTCGACGTCCTGCAACGTGAGGGAGCGCGACGCATCGGAATTCTTGGCGTGTCCAAGGGAGCTGAAGCAGCTTTGCTCACGGCGGTGCACGACCCCCGCGTGGACACGGTCGTCGCCCTGTCGCCCACCTCGCGGGTCTGGTGCAACGTCGGCCCAGGACGCGACGGAGCGCATCACCCATATCGCTCGTCCTGGACGTGGCAGGGGCGGCCACTACCCTTTGTCCCGATGGACGACTCGTGGACTTCTCCGGAGCCGGACAGCGGGCCCGTCGCCATCCGCGGGTGGTACGAACTCAGCGAACGGACCTTCGCTCACCTCCTTCCGCCGGCAGAGATTCCCGTGGAGACCGCCAGAGCGGACCTGCTGCTGATTGCGGGCGGCGACGACGCGATGTGGCCGTCGCTGCCCTTCGCCGAACAGCTGGCGCAACGCCGACGCGTGACCGGAGCCACTGTGCGGCTGATCGCGCGTGACGATGCCGGACACCGACCGCGCCTTCCTGGCGAGAGCCCCCCATCAGCGTCCCCGCACTTTCAGTACGGAGGCACGCCTGAAGCGGACGCGCTCCTCGGCAAGGCTGCATGGCCTCATGTCCTTGACGCGCTCGCCGGCGGGAGCCCATCGGTGCTCATCGGCTGAGGATGGAGGCCGATGTGTCTTGGCCACCAGGTCCCCACTCGGTTCCTGATCTGCGGGTCCCGACATTGGAGATGTGGCTTGGGCCGCGCGCGTAGCAGCCCGGTCCAGGGTGGCCAGCTTCTTGCCTGCGGCCTCGAGACTGACCTGGAGCCCCCTCCGCTACGTGGAGCCCGGCCGCTCAACTTGGCTTCTCTCATCCGGTGGTTGAGGATGTGGATGATCTCGATCAGTCGCTGCTATCCAGCCGTCAGGGCCTCCGGGGTCATGCCGCCGGCTGCGCGGGTGGCGGCCGTCAGCTCCCATCGTCGTAGCTCGAAAGCGGCGCCAATAGCACGTCGCCCCCATACTCTTCGTGGTTCCGTGACAGAGCCACCAGCCTCCTGGTGGCCTGGCTCACGGGTCGCTGACAGGCGTGTCGACCTGGTGGCTCATGCAAGAGCCACCAGGCCGACGCTGCTGGTGCATGTTGGTCACCGTCAGAGGCTGGCTCAAGCGCGTCCATTTTCGCCCGGACCTCGTCGACGGCCGCTTACGTACCTGCGCGAACACATCAACCTGGCGAAGACTGCTGCCGGATTGGGGATCAGTGAGGCCATCGCCCATGCCTATTCCGTGCAGAGCCTGCAGAATCGGGTGAGAATCATACGGAAGGGACGTCAGCATGAATGATCCGGTGATCAAGAACCTTCGCCCTCACACATGGTCATCGGAGGAATCCGTTGCCTACGAGGCGGCCATCGAGGCGATCAACGGTGTGATCGGCGTCTGCAGCGGCCTCCTCACCGACGCCGAGAACCGCGGCGTCGGTGAGGAGGCCTCCGCGTACCGTCGGCTGCGCGCCACCTGCCACCAGGAGCGGCGCGCCCTGCGCGCTGAGGACACCGAAGGCGTCGCCCGCGTCCGTGCCACCTACGCAGCGCGGCTGCGCGAGCTCATGGAGAACGAAGCGTGAGCCAGGACGACGCCACCCGCTTCCAACTGCCGACGGGAGGGAACCGCCGCATCGGGATCCCTCCCTGGCAGCTGACCGGCCCCACACCACAGATCCCGGCCATCGCAGTCTTCTTGATCGGCCAACCGGGCGCGGGCAAGACACCGGTCGCCCAACTCGCGGCCGCACAGCTCGACCGGCGGGGCGGATTCGCCGAAGAATTGACGCGAACCTGCTCGACCGGCTTCAGGAGGCCAAAGAACAAGGCTGGCTCGGCGAGGTCGCCGCGATCGAGGCCAGCCTCGCCGCCGTAGAGCAGAAACTCGCCACCATGCGCGACCTCGCTGCCCGGCACACCACCGTCCACCTCGGCATACCCGACTTTCGCAGCAGCGTCAGTACCGTCTCTCCAAAGCCTCAACGAGGCTGCGAAGTTCGCGCGACCGGCGGCGGGACATCGCCAGCATCGTGCACCAGGTGAAAGTGCACGCTGTGGTCCTCGGTGGCGCTCACTACCTTGATCAGGACAGCGACCAGGCCAAAGCTGATGGCCCCGGACTAGACGGTGTGCGGCATGATCGGCCTCCCTGCGCCCCGACCACCACCAGCGTATGGCCCTGTGCCGCAGGCGGCATCGCCGGTATCAGCGCAAGGTGGGTCGCGGCGAAGTAGAGGCCCACCACGGCGGTCAGCACTAGTGGTGCTTCGTTACGTGGGGTGATCCCGCCTGGTGGTGGGCATCTACCTCGGTATGAGGTTGGGGGAGGTGGAACGGTCCGGGGTGAGTTAGCGGAGTTCGTTGTCGATGCTTTCGGGTCGTTGCCTCGGCGGGATCAGCGGCGGTGGGGCGCGTGTTGCGTGCGGGGTCTGGTGCTGGACGACCGCCGGAAGTCAATTCAGCCGATGGCCGAGCGGCTGCCGGACGGGACATGCAGGCCCTGCAGCCGGCCGCACAGAGATACCGCCACTACTACCTCATGAGGACCAACTGACATGTTCGACCGGGAAGAAGCTGAGCGCAGAGCTGCAGACTTCCTCGCTAGGGAAAGCAAAGCATGGGGGCCATCCTCCCGCGTCAGGCTCATTCCCGAGTACTGCTTCGTGGACGGAGGACAGTTCATCGCCCTCTACGACCACATCGACTATCTCGACCACGGCCAGGAGGATATGCAACTCGGTGGAAACTTGCCCATCGCGGTCGATTCGGCATCCGGGTTCTGCCGCTTCGTAGATTGGGATGATATGGACGACTTCGTGGAACGCGGTCTGCTCGAGTAGACGCACGCTTGAGCACCCGCGGGGGCCTCACCATGAGCAACACGGTAAGGCCCAAGTCAGCGGCAGACTGTGCGCCAGAACGGGCGTATGGGCGTTGTGATGCGAGTTCCACATCCCTCGACCGCATTCGAACTTTTCCATCGCCTTCGACGGGAGGGTGACATTGAAGTACCACCCTGACGACATCGCCGCCGAACTCGATACGGCGAGGTACTTGCGAAGGCGTGAGAGCCAGTTCTTCCGCTCAGGCGCCTACGACGCGGTCGAACTGGCGGGAATGATCGCCACCGAGGCTCTGACTCTGGGTGCGGAGACAGTTCAGATTCAGTCCGAGGGGGATTGGCTGATCGTGACCGCCGATAAGGACTGGCTGGAGCCCTACGGCCAAGAGGCGTTTCACACGATCACTCCGTTCCCGGAGGCCGGAGTCAACAGCATGCTGGCGGAAGTTCTCGCCGTAGCCTTCTCGGCGGCGGCGATCACCTTCACGCGCGCCGGATCCGTCGTGATCAAGGGGCAGGGAGCGCCCCCCTCATCACGGGTCGGCCAGAAAGCAGTAAGGGCATTCGCCTTCCGGCGCCAGCGCGAGGCTTAACACTCGGCATGACCTCGACGCGCGGTCGCACGAACCGCCGGATTCATACGACCGCGCGTCGAGCCGTGGGTCCCCTGCCCCCTCCGGCGCAGAGGAAGGCCGCGACGTTCGCTTCGGTCGAGCCCAGCAACAGTCGGCCGTGATCACGCAGCTCCCGGACGGCGGGTCAGGTGTCGACGGGTCAGTCGCGGATGCCGTCGATGTCCACCAGAACGTGCCGCGGTCCGCGGAAGATCTGGTTGTGCCGGTACGGCGGCGGGTCCTCCACAAGCCGGGGGTTCTCCACCCGGCGCACGAACTCGCCGACCGCGGCCTGGACCTCGAGTCGGGCGAGCGGGGCGCCGAAGCAGAAGTGAATGCCCTGGCTGAATCCGAGGTGCTCGTTGTCGCGGCGTTCGAGGTCGATTTCGTCAGGGTCGGTGAACCGTTCCGGGTCGCGGTTCGCCGAGCCGTACACCAGGAAGATCGGCGCCCCCTTCGGGATGGTGGTGCCCGCGATGTCGATGTCTTCCAGGGCGGAGCGGGTGTGCCAGAACTGCACGGACGACTCGAAGCGCAGCAGTTCCTCCACCGCGGGCACGATCAGCTCCGGGTGGCGGCGCAGCTTCTCGAGGGCCTCCGGGTGCCGCAGCAGGGTGAGCACGCTGTGGGCTATGAGGTTGACCGTGGTCTCGTGCCCCGCGAAGATCAGGAGCAGGGCGTTGCTCACGAGCACGCCCTTGGACATCCGTCCCTCCGTGGCGTCCTCGTTGACCAAGGCGGAGAGCATGCCAGGTCCGGGCTGGTGGGCGTAGCGGTCGAGCAGTTCGGCCGCGAACCGCCCGAAGTCCTGCACGGCCTGCCGGGCCCCGGCCAGCCGGCTCTGAATCTCTTCGGAGGCGGCCTCGGGGCCGAAGTCCAGAGCGTCCAGGGCCGTTTCGATCCAGTGGTGGAAGCGTGGTTCGTCCTCCAGTGGCACGCCCAGAACCTTGCAGATCACCGTCACCGGCAGGGGGTAGGCGAAGTCGTCGACGGCGTCGATCCGGGTTGTGCCCCTCATGTCGTCCAGGAGGCCGTCCGCGAGACGGCGGATGTCGGGCTCCAGGTCGGAGATCAGGTGGGGCGCATGGGGCGGGCCGACGAAGTGCGGCATCATCATCTGGCGGTCACGGTCGTGCTCGGGTGGATCGCAGGTGATGATGTTCGGCTCGGTCAGCGCCTCTCTGATCGGCTCGGCCGCCTGGTCCCCCAAGCCCTCGTCAGGGGCCGGGGCGGGGCGCTTTCGTGGATCCGAACTCACCCGGGGGTCGTGGAGCAGCGTGACGATTTCCCGGTAGGTGCTGACGACGTAGGTACCGTCCGGTTGCCGGGCCACCGGGGTTTTGCGCAGCTCCTCGTAGAAGGGGTACGGGTTGGCGCGGTTGGCGTAACGCAGGGCCTGTTGCCAGGGGCTTTCCTCGGCCACGAGGTTCCCCTCCTTCTTCCTGTCGGTGCTGTCCGCCGACCCGCCCGGCCGACGGGCGGGTCAGCGACGGGGCGGCCGGAACGCAGCCGTCCGCTCGCTCGGGGCATGGCCGGTCAGAACGACGTCGGGGATCGCCGTCGGGACCCTGGGGTCCGGGAACTCGGCCGGCATCGGTTTCATGTCGGTCGGCCGGTCCCAGCCGGGAGGTGGAGGCGGGAAGGGACCGGACTGCTCGATCAGCTTGCCGTAGTACTCCAGCCACTTGCCGTGATCGAAGGCGACGGCGGCGACGATGCGGCCCCGGTGACCGTAGGCGGCGGCGAAGTGGCGCTCCTCGACCGACCCCTGGGTGAAGACGATCTCGTCGCCGAAAGGCGGCACCCCGACGGACTTGATGTTCACGCCGAACTGACCGGACCAGAAGCCGGGCAGCAGCAGATGCGGACGATAGTGGGGTTCCAGGTTCACCATGTTGTGGGCCGCGGCTTCGGCGCCGAGAACGGCGTTGTCCCAGTGCTCCATCGCGAGGAACTGGTACTCGTACAGCACGTGTGGCGCACGCGCCACGTCCCCTGCCACGAAGATGCTGTCGGTGACTACGCCGTTGATGTCGAAGGCACGACCGCCGGCGTCGCACCCGACGCCCCAGAAACCGGCCGCCAGCCCGGAGCCCTCCAGCCATTCCACGTTGCGGATCGACCCCAGCGAGGCCACCACCACGTCGGCGTCGACGATGGATCCGTCCGACAGACGCGCACGCCGCACATGTCCGCCGGAGTCGCCCTCCAGCGACGACACGCCCAGACCGCAGCGCAGGTCCACACCGTGATCGCGCTGCATCTGTGCGGCGATCTCCCCGATCACCCCGCCGAGCGCACCGACCAGGGGCGCCGAACCCCGCTCGACGACGGTCACCGGGATGTCGAGCTCCCGGCAGACCGAAGCCACCTCGGAGCCGATGAACCCGGCGCCGATCACCAGCACGCGCGAAGGCGGCTCGGCCAACTCCTTCTGCAACTGCTCCGCGTCATCACGCGAGCGAATCGTGTGGACACCGTCCAAGGCGGCCTCGTCCGGGTTCGGCCACTGCCGCGCGCGGGTGCCCGTGGCTATCAGCAACCGGTCGTAGGGCACCTGTTCACCATTCGCCAGGAGCACGTGCTTGGTGGCCCGGTCCAGCCCGACAGCGGCCACCCCGAGCCGCCAGTCCGCGTCCACTTCCCGCATACGGGGCAGCTTCGTGTGGTCGGCCGGCACCCAGCCCTTGAGCACCTGCTTGGACAGCGGGGGACGGTCGTACGGCTCGTAGGGCTCGTCGCCGATGATGGTCAGAGAACCGGTGAAGCCCTCCTCGCGCAAGGCCTCCGCGGCCCGCAGCCCGGCCAGGGAGGCACCCACGATGACGATCCGGGCGCTGGCCCGGAACTCGCGCACCAACTCCGCGACCGTTGCCCGCAAGGTCATGACCTATCGCCCCGTACCACGCCGTTCAAGCGGTCGATCACGATCGCCTGCACCGGGCAGGCGGCAGCCGCGCGCTCGACCTGCAGGCGCCGCTCGTCATCGGGATTCGGCTCGTAGGTGAGCGCCTCCTGACCGTTCAACCGGAAGACCTCATGCGCCAGATACACACACTGTGCGTATCCCTGACATCGATTCAGGTCCACCACGATCCGCATGGGCAGACTCCTTCCGCTCTGCCGCGCACCCCGTGCCGGCGACCGTCGGCCCGGTCACGCTGTGGGGGCGCCTCTCCCTGCCCTGTGTCGGGCGACCCGACGGCGAACGTCCCCTCTCTCACCCCAGGACAGCGGCTGAGCGGGTCCTGTCCTGTTCGCTGCGTCGCTGTCTTCGCAGAGACGTCCGTCGGAGTGGCGCAGCACGAAGGACGCATCCCTCGTCCCATGAGGCCGGCATGCAAGGCTCGGCCCGCCGGCGCCCTGTAAAAATTTTCGCGCCCCCCTCCGACGATCGCAAACCGCCGTATCGGGACCCGGCATGTCGAGCTCGCCGACGCTTGATCCACTAAGGAATGCGAAACTCGAATTCGGGACGGTCCCAGGGCACGGCCGGCGGGTTCGCGAAGGCGGTTCCGGTCCGCACCGCACCGACTCGTTGGTAGAAGCCCGCGGCGGGCAGATGCGACACGACCCTGACCCGGTCGAGCCCGGCGGCACGGGCCTCGGACCGCATGTGCGCGACGAGCAGCCGTCCGATGCCGCGTCCTTGCGCTTCGTCGGCGACGAACAGCAGGTCGAGCTCCGGTGGACTGAGGACGAGCGAGTAGAACCCGAGGACCCGGCCTCCCTGCTCGTCGGCGCCGACGGCCACGAAGACGCGGTGTGCCTCGATGTAATCAGGACCGACCCGGTAGCCCGAGACCGCGGATGCGTACTTCCCTTCGTAGGCGCTTGAGCCACGCACGAGCCGCGTGAGCCGTTTGGCATCCCGCGCCACGGCCCGCCGTATGGTGATCGACCGACTGAGCGAGGAATTGCGTGAACCCATCGGACAAGTATTTCGCACTGGGGAGTGCCCTCGTGCGGTGGGTGCGGCGGGCTGGGCATCGGCGGCTTCCGGCTCGGCTTCTTCCAGGCGCGTGCGAAAGGGCGCCTGCCCTGGGTTTCTACCCGTCAGGCGCCCTTCGCCGCGTCACTCTCGGCCAATTTCCACCTGCGCGACCAGTTCCTCCGCGGCCTTCACCGCTCCGCCTCCCGACGGCGAAGGCCGTCGAGGATGACGTTCATCAGGGGACGTGCCGTGGAGTCCCAGGTATCCCGGTCCAGTCGGCCGAGGTAGGCGATGAGCAGGAGGACCCCGTGGGCGTCCACGTCCGTGCGGAGGGAACCGGCCGCCTTTCCTGCGTCCAGCAGGTGCGCGAGGGCGCCTTCGATGGGGTTCTGGCTGTGGGCGACCAGGTCCTGCCACGCCGCCGGCTGGAGCGCTGCAAGGACACCGCGCTTGATCTCGGCGTAGTCGATCACTCGGTCGAGCCAGTGACGCAAGGCGTCCACGGGCTCGTGTTCCGCCAGCAGGGTGGAGGCGGCGGCCACGAGCTCTTCGACGTCGCGCCGGTAGACCTCGGCGAGGAGTGCCTCCCGGTTGGGAAAGTTCCGGTAGAGCGTTCCCTGCCCCACCCCGGCGCGCTTGGCGATCTCGTTGAGGTGGACGTGGTGGGACTCGGCGAGGGCTGCGCGGGCGGCCTCCACGATGCGGTTCCGGTTCCGCTCCGCGTCCGGACGGCGTGCTGGCGCGTTCATGGGCCTCTCCCGAAGTTCCGCCTCTGACAAGTGGACACGTGTCCGGTAACCTGAATCAGGTAGCGGACACGTGTCCACTTTACTTGGAGGCAGTCGTGTTCCCTCTTCACGACAAGATCGTCGCCATCACCGGAGCGAGTGGCGGCATCGGCGAAGCCACGGCCCGTCTGCTCGCCCGGCGTGGCGCCGCGGTCGTCCTCGCCGCGCGCCGCGGCGAGCGCATCGACGCCATAGCGCGGGACATGCGGGAGGAGGGGGGCCGTGCTGCCACGTGCGTCGTCGACGTCACCAAGGCCGAGGACCTGCGGCGCCTGGTCTCCCGCACCGTCGACCGATACGGCCGTATCGACGTGCTGGTGAACAACGCCGGCGTCGCCCCGATCAGTCCGCTGGCCGCCCTCGACACCGAAGGCTGGTCCGCCATGATCGATGCCAACCTCCGGGGCATGCTCAACGGCGTCGCTGCCGCGCTGCCCGTCTTCCGCGAGCAAGGGTCGGGCCACCTGGTCAGCATCGTCTCCGTGGCGGGCCTGACCGTGTCCCCCTCGATGGCTGTCTACGCCGCGACCAAGAACGCGGTGCGCACCGTCCACGAGGGACTCCGCACGGAGTCCACCGACGGGGTGGTCCGCACGACGGCCATCTCGCCGGGCTACGTCCGCACCGATCTCGCCGACTCCATGGCGGACCCGCACATCCGCGAGCAGACGCGCAAGAACATGGACGCGATGGGCATCCCTCCGGAGGCGGTCGCCCGCGCGGTGGCCTTCGCGATCGAGCAGCCCGACGACGTCGAGATCGGCGAGATCACCGTCCGCCCCACCGTCCAGGCATGACACTTGCCGTCCCTGGTCGCCAGAGGCGACAGCGGAGTGGCGCACGCAGCTACGCCTCTCCAACGCGCACGTCCTCCGCGCCGAAGGCCAGGAGGTCAGCGGTCACCGGGCGGCGAGGCTGCGGCCACTTCGCCACTCGGAGCTGCGGCCTCCGGCGCCGGAAGGGCGTCCTTGGCGGCGTTGTCGGACCTCGCCAGCAGCCAGTACAGCGTGGCCGGAACGGCAAGGCCGACGATCCAGGACACGTCCGCGCCGCCGAGCGGTGCGACGAGCGGTCCGGTGTAGAACGACGTCGCCAGGAAGGGGAGTTGGGCCAGGACGCCGATCGCGTAGACGATCAGCGCGTTGGCGCGCCAGGCGCCGTAGCGGCCGTGGGGGTCGAAGAGGGCGGGGATGTCGTAGCGCTCGCGGGAGATCAGGTAGTAGTCGACGAGGTTGATGGCCGACCAAGGCGTGAAGAAGGTCAGCAGGAACAGCAGGAAGTCCTTGAACGAGACGAGGAAGCTGTCCTTGCCGAGCAGAGCCAGCGCGGTGCCCGCCACCATGATCGCGGCGATGTACGCGGCCCGGCCGCGCGGCGACAGGGTCCGTTGTCCACGGAAGCCGCTGATCCCCGTGACCATGGAGATGAAGCCGCCGTAGGTGTTGAGGACGTTGATGGTGAGCTTGCCCAGGGCGATGACGAAGTACAGGAGCGACGCGGCCGCGCCGGCACCGCCGAGCGAGACGACGTAACCGACCTGGTCGTCGAGGAACCGTTCCCCGGCGCTCGCCGCCACCAGCACGCCGAACGTCATGGACCACTGGGAGCCGAGCGCCGAGCCCGACAGCGTCCACCAGAACGTCGCCCGGGCACTGGTCGTGCGCGGCAGGTAGCGCGAGTAGTCGGCCACGTACGGGCCGAAGGCGAGCTGCCAGGACGCGGACAGCGACATGGCCAGCAGGAACATCGGCAGGGAGAAGTGGGCGTCGCCGAGGAGCGCGCCCACGTCGACGCGGTCGAGCAGCCGGATGCCCAGGAAGACGAAGGCGACGGCGCAGACGGCGCTCGCGACTCGGCCCACGACGTGGATGACGCGGTAACCGATGGCGGCCACGACGGCGGTGAGCAGGGCGAAGACGATGATGCCCGCGGTGTCGTTGGTATGGGTGAGGCGGGCGGTGGCCTGCCCGGCGAGCACGCTGCCGCTCGCGAAGAAGCCGACGTACATCAGGATGACCAGGAGCAGGGGCACCGCGGCGCCCCGGACGCCGAACTGTGCTCGCGACTGGATCATCTGCGGCAGCCCGAGTCTCGGGCCCTGCGCGGAGTGCAGCGCCATGACGGCGCCGCCCAGCAGGTTGCCGGCGACCAGTCCCACCAGCGACCAGACGACGTCGCCGCCGAACACGACGGCGAGGGCACCGGTGACGATGGCGGTGATCTGGAGGTTCGCACCGAGCCAGAGCGTGAACTGGTTGAACGCGCGGCCGTGCCGCTCACCGTCGGGCACCACGTCGATGGAATGTCGCTCGATCACGCCGTCGGCTCGGCCGGGGCCATCCGTGGTGTGCGCGTCCATGTGGTCTGTACGACCTGCCCCGGTCATCGTCTGCCCTCCGCGTGCTCGCCCACCCGTCCTGCATATTGCCATGCAGACTCTGGCCCACTGAATGATTTGTCAATACCCTGCTGGCCGGGCAGTGATTGGCTCACGTCTGGGGGCCGGACCGGGGCGGGTTGCTGGTTCCGTGCGGCCGTGCGGGCAGGGATTACGAGCGTGGTGCGCGGGGCGGCCTCGGGGATGACGGGGAAGGCGCCCGCCTGCCGGCACTTGTCGTCACCGCGGCGCAGCACGTGCAGTCGGCAGTACACGTCACGCCGTCCGCCTGTTCTGTCCGGCTCGCGTCCTACGCTGGTCCTGTGCGCACAGTGGAGTTGCTGCCCGACGAGGCGACCGAGGCGCGGGTGCGGCGGGTCTGGGGGCGGCTCGCGGAGACGGGGATGCCCAGTCTGGCTGCCCACCGGCATGCGACCAATCGGCCTCACCTCACGCTGACCACCGCGTCCGAGCTGCCCTGGGACGTGCGGCCTGCGCTCGCGGGAGCGCTCTCGGTGCTTCCCCTACCGCTGCGGCTGGAGGGGACGCTTCGCTTCGAGGGGCGAACTTCCGTGCTGGCATGGCGTGTCGTGGCCGAGACCGAGCTGGCCACCCTGCAGCGGCGGGTATGGGAGTTGCTGCCCGGGGCCGGGAATCCGCTGTTCGAGCCGGCGAACTGGGTGCCCCACCTCAGCCTCGGCCGGTCGCGGTCCGGACCCGACTCCTGGCCTGCGGAACTCCTGCCCGCCGAGCTGTCCGAGCCCTGGGAGGGCCGGTTCGCCACGGCACGGAGTTACGACACGGGGTCGCGGGCCGTGGAGCCGCTCACCTAGGCGCTCCGGCACGGGAATTGGGAGGCGGCGGGTGGAGGTGGGGACCGACGTGGTCGCCTCCGGAGGCCGCGACTGGGCGACGAAGTTCCCGAGGCGACGCGCATGTTCCCCGCTGCTCCACGGCGCTGGCACGTCGGAGTCGCCTGCCGCGGTATCGGTAACGTGGCCGTCAGATGCGTGGAGCGTCCGCCTGGTCCGGCTGACGGCCTGCGGCGGAGAGTGACGAGGTGGGAATGAGTGAGCTGACGAAGCCCGAGGTCGAGGTTCCGGAAGGTGACGCTCCTACCGAGCTGACCATTCGGGATCTGGTCGTCGGGGACGGTGCTGAGGTCAAGTCCGGCATGGTGGTGCGGGTTCACTATGTCGGGGTGACCTTCGCGTCCGGGAAGGAGTTCGACGCGTCCTGGGACCGGGGGGAGCCGTTCAAGTTCGCCCTCGGCGGGGGCAAGGTCATCAAGGGGTGGGACC
>NZ_MUNH01000439.1:0-2237 GCF_002154615.1 Streptomyces recifensis | reverse complement strand
ACCAGCTCCAGTCCATGGTGTCCACCAGCAGCGAGCAGCACCGCGCCTACCTCGTCGCCTGCATGAGCTACAGCCGCGACCTGGCCGCCGAGGCGCACGCCATGGCCCGCGCCGCCCGCCCCCAGGCCGGCCGCAAGCTCGACCGCGACGCCGGACTCGCCATCGTCATGGCCCGCGAGCTGACCGACATCTGCTCCCGCCTCCAGGAAGCCGACATCCGGGTCCGCCAGCCCCTAGGACAGGGCCGCCTCTCCTCCCTGATCCACTCCATGTACGACCCGGACCACCCCATCGACCACATCCAGGCCATGACCCAGCGCAACGCCTGGCCCGCCGAGCTGAACGCCATGGAGCCCACCTACCTCCAGGCCAAGACGCGCGAGTCCACCACCCGCGCCCCCTGGTGCCACGCCACCGCCTGGGTGAAGGAGTGGCCGATGACCCCCGTCGGCGTCAACTTCCTCGCCCCCCTCCTCGTCCACACCCCGGACGTGATCCGCACCGTCGCCGTCACCATGGACCTCGAACCCACCGAGGTCGCCATCGAGCGCATGCTGACGGAGAAGACCAACGACGAGGCCGAGGCGTCCCGCGCCGCCAAGATGAACCGCACCGTCGACCCGCGCGACGTCGCCGCCCACTCCCGCCTCGACCAGCGCGGCGAGGACCTCGCCAGCGGAGCCGCCGGCGTCAACCTCGTCGGCTACATCACCGTCTCCGCCCGCTCCCCCGAGGCGCTCAACCGCGACAAGCGCACGATCCGCGCCTCGGCGGGCAAGTCGTACCTGAAGCTGGAGTGGTGCGACCGCGAGCACCACCGCGCGTTCGTGAACACCCTCCCGTTCGCCACCGGCATCCGAAGGTAGAGGCTCTCCATGCGAGATCCGCTGTCCGTCCTCACCGACGCCTTCACGTCCTTCCTCTTCGGGAAGGTCGAGACCACCCGCCTCCCGGTGCGCACCTCCACCGGGCAGGCCCAGGCGGTCTACCTGCCGACGGCCGCCCCCGGCCTCGGCGACTCAGGCGTCATCATCGGCCGCGAGGTCTACTCCGGAAAGGGCTACATCTACGACCCCTTCCAGCTCTACGGCCAGCAGCTCCCGGCCCCGCACTGGCTCGTCCTCGGCGAGTCCGGCAACGGCAAGTCGGCGCTGGAGAAGACGTACGTGCTGCGCCAGCTCCGCTTCAAGGACCGCCAGGTCGTCGTCCTGGACGCCCAGGGCGAGGACGGGGTCGGCGAATGGAACCTCATCGCGGAGGAGCTGGGGATAACCCCCATCCGGCTCGACCCGACCGCCGCGCTCAACCACGGCATCCGGCTCAACCCGCTCGACCCCGCGATCACCACCACCGGCCAGCTCGCGCTGCTCCGCACGATCATCGAGGTCGCCCTCGGCCACGGCCTGGACGAACGCTCGGGCTTCGCCCTCAAGGTCGCGCACTCCTACGTCAACGAGACCATCGTCGACCGCCAGCCCGTCCTCACCGACATCGTCGAGCAGCTCCGCCACCCCGAGCCGGAGTCCGCCGAGGCGATGAACGTGGCCATAGACGACGTACGGGCCTGGGGCCTGGACGTCGCCCTGGTGATCGACCGGCTGGTCGACGGCGACCTGCGCGGCATGTTCGACGGCCCGACCACGGTCGGCATCGACCTGGACGCCCCGCTGATCGTCTTCGACCTCTCGCACATCGACCGCAACTCCATCGCCATGCCCATCCTGATGGCGATCGTCGGCGTGTGGCTGGAGCACACCTGGATCAGGCCCGACCGCAAGAAGCGCATCTTCCTGGTCGAGGAAGCCTGGCACATCATCAACAGCCCGTTCGTGGCCCAGCTGTTCCAGCGGCTGCTGAAGTTCGGCCGGCGCCTCGGCCTGTCCTTCGTCGCCGTCGTCCACCACCTCTCCGACGTGGTCGACGGCGCGGCGGCGAAGGAGGCGGCCGCGATCCTCAAAATGGCCTCCACCCGGACGATCTACGCCCAGAAGGCCGACGAGGCCAGAGCGACCGGCCGGGTCCTCGGCCTGCCCCGCTGGGCCGTGGAGATCATCCCGACGCTCACCCCCGGCATCGCGGTCTGGGACGTCAACGGCAACGTCCAGGTGGTCAAACACCTGGTCACCGAGACGGAACGCCCCCTGGTCTTCACCGACCGCGCGATGACCGAGTCCTCCGCCGACCTCGACGACGCCCTGCGCGCCGCCGAACTGGAGGCCGAGCAGCGGGCCGCCGCC
>NZ_MUNH01000438.1:0-2503 GCF_002154615.1 Streptomyces recifensis | reverse complement strand
CGGAAGGTCCCGGCGGGGCGCCCGTGCGGTGCGGGTTCTCGGGCGCGGCGGGGCAGATGGCCTGGTGGGGGGCCTGGGGAAGGGATGTGATTCCACCCCGTGGGCCGTGCTAATGTTCTGCATGTCGGAAGGGGCCAGCCCGCAAGGGCCGAACCGGAAGACACACCCAATGCGCGGGTGGCGGAATAGGCAGACGCGCTGGATTCAGGTTCCAGTGCCCGAAAGGGCGTGGGGGTTCAACTCCCCCCTCGCGCACAACCCCCAAGTGGGCGGCATCGTTTAGATGCCGCCCACTTCGGCGTTTCTGGGGTCGCTCGGGGATCGGGCCTGGGGGCCGGTCCTCTGTGAGGAAGGTCTCAGGAGGTGGGGCCGTCGTGGGCGTCCCTTTCAACGGAGTTGGCGGAGAGTGCCCCGAGGCCGGGGGCATGTGCGCCGGACGGCCCCGGGGTTACGGGGTCCGCGGGGGCTCGAGTTCCCGGAGAGCCTCTTCCAGCCAGGCGCGTTCCGCCCGCTGGGCCGCTCTGGCCATGACCAGCATCCCCTTGCGGTACGGGTCGGCCTCGTCGGCGATGCGCACCGGGGCCCCGGCGCGCGTGAAGAAGCTGGCAGGCCGGGTCAGGAAGTCCAGGCGTCGGCGCAGTACCGCGGCCCTTCGCTCCGGGTCGGGTACCTGGCTGAGGAAGGCCAGCAGCGTGTAGAACGCGCCGCCGTCCGTGATCTCGCTCTCCCTCGGCTCGCTCAGCCTGCGCAGCAACTCCGCCCGGCCGGACGGCGTGATCCGCAGCCCCTGTCGCTGAGGGGCACTGTTGCCGGGCTCGGCCTCGCGTTCCACATACCCGGCCTGGCGCAGCCGGTTGAGCGCGGGATAGAGGGCGCCGTCGCTCACCTAGCTTGGGCGTCGTCGAAAGGGGTGGCCGGTGTCTCCTCAGAGCAAGCGGTCGGCGCGGCTCGACGCCGCGTGCGGACCCGGTAATCCGGCCGCTGCTCGCCGGGCGCTGCTGGGGCTCGGGGTCCCCGTCTACTGCGAGCTGCTCTCCGGTGTGGTCGCCGGCATCGTCGACACCCTCTGGGTGGCCCGCCTGGGAGAGGCCGCGGTGGGGGCCGTCGCCGTGGCGAGCACGCTGGAGAACGTGCTGCTCGGCGTGATCCTCATGGCAGGCACCGGCGCGACGATCCTGGTCGCGGACGCCCTGGGGACCGGGCGGCGCGGGGTGGTGCCCGTGGTGGTGCGTGCCGTCGCCGCCCTCTGGCTGGCTCTCTCGTCCGTGGTTGCCGTGGGCGGCTTCCTGCTCCGGGACCGGGTTGCCACGCTGTTCGTGGGCGGCGGCCACGGCGACCTGCACGGGCTGGCCGTCGGCTTCCTCGCCGTCTCCTTCCCCGGCATGGCGGTCTTCTTCGCCCAGAACGTCGTGGACGGCCTCTTCAAGGGCACCGGCGACACCCGCACCCCGATGCGGACGGCGCTCCTGGCCAACGGATGCGTACTCGTGCTCGATCCGCTGCTGATCTACGGCGTGGGTGGCCTGCCCCGGCTGGGTGTGCAGGGCGCGGCGCTGGCCACACTCGCGGGGCGGGCTGTCGCGCTGGCGGTGGGCGTCCTTCTTCTGCGGAGGGCGCTCGGCCGGGTGCGTGGTGATCAGGTGGCGGACGGTCCGAGCACAGCCGCCGTGGTGCGGCGCGTGCTGCGCATCGGGCTGCCGGTGTCCGGGGACTTCGTGCTGCGAATGGGCATGAGCGCGGCTCTCGTCGGCGTCGTGGCCGGATTCGGCGCGGGCCCGCTCGCCGTCTACGGGATCGGGGCCAAGGTCATGCTCTTGGTCACCATGTCCTGCTACGCCTTCCGGCAGGCCACCGCCATCCTGACCGCGCGTGCCGGCGGTCGGAGCGCGGCGCGGCTGCTCGGGAGGCAGAGCCTCTTGCTTGCCTCGACCACCGCTTGCGGCATGGGACTTCTCCTCGCGCTGGGCGGCCGCCGGGTGATGCGGCTCTTCACCGCCGACCCCGCCGTGGCCGAAGCGGGGGCGGTCTTCTTCCGCTGTCTGCTGCCTTATCTGGTTCTGCTCGCCGGGGTGGTGGCGCTGGGCGGGGTGTTCACGGGCGCGGGGCGCACGCGGGCGCTGTTCACCGTCACCGCACTCGGCGCGTGTGTGCAGATCCCGCTCGCCTACGGGCTGTCGGCCACCTCTCTGGGGGTGCAGGGGGTGTGGCTGGCGATGATCCTGGCGACCGGGGCGCAGTACGGGGTGACGTGGGTCTTCTTCCGGCGGCTCACCGGAGGCCGGGCTCCTGGTGGAGACGGTGACCGTGCTGCGGGAGATGCGGAGGGGACGGGGGAAGCGGGCGAGCGTCGGGACGCTGGTGCGGAAGACGCCGTGGATGTCCACAAGTGGTGAGTTGTCCACAGGGCCTGACGCGTTTCGGCCACCGCATGTACCTTCGGCACGAGTTGATGTTCGAGACGCTCGTGCGGGGGCGTTCGGGTGCGGGGGAGGCGGTCGTGGTG
>NZ_MUNH01000437.1:0-1625 GCF_002154615.1 Streptomyces recifensis | reverse complement strand
CGGCGACGTTGTTGGTGGCCCGGCCGAGCGGGCCGGACTCCCAGCGGGCCGGGGTCCGCTCGTCGTCGGAGACGACCCACGCCCATCCGGCCGGTCCGGGGTTTCCCTTCGAAGCCCCGTCGCACGCGGCCACCACACGTTCACGCATGTGCCCGATCATGCCATGGCCGCGCGCGGGGTCCGACCGGCCGGGTCAGGCGTCCTTGAAGTCGGGCATGCCGCCCTCCGTCGTGGAGACGTCGATCACCGAGAAGCTCGCCCCCTGCGGGTCGGTGAGGGCGGCGAACCGGCCGAAGGGGCTGGTCATGGGGCCGAACCGGAGCACGGCACCGCGCTCGGTGGCGCGGGCCACGGCCGCGTCGCAGTTGTCGACGGTGAAGTAGACGTTGACGTAGGAGGGGACCTCCGGCGGGAACTCCTCCCCCATCCGCATCCGGCCGAGCACCGGGTCGGCGCCCAGGTCGAAGAGGCGGAAGTCGACGTGCCCGTCCGCCATGTCCTTCATCCGGTACGGGAAGACGGCCGACAGGAACGCGTCCGCCTTCTCCGGCTCGCGGGTGTACAGCTCCGCCCAGCAGTAGGCGCCGGGCTCGGCCACCGCCTCGAAGCCCTCGTGGGCGTCGCCCTGCCAGATGCCGAACACCGCGCCGCTGGGCTCGCGGGCGATCGCCATCGTGCCGAAGTCACCGACCCGCATCGGCTCCATCAGCACCTCGCCGCCGTTCTCCCGGACCTTCGCGGCGGTGGCGGCGGCGTCCGGCGAGGCGAAGTAGAGACACCACTGCGACGTGCTCTCCTGGCCGGGCATGGGCGGGACGACGGCGGCGACGGCCTTGCCGTCCGCATACGCCTGGGTGTAGTTGCCGTACTCGGACGACGATTCACCGAAGGTCCAGCCGAGGACGTCGCCGTAGAACCGCTTGGCGCCCTCCAGGTCGGTGAACATCGCGTCGGCCCAGCAGGGCGTTCCTTCGGACTGTACGGCCATGATCGGCCCTCTCGTGTTGATGGGTTCGTCCCGGATCGTCACGTTAGCCACTCGGCGGGCGGGACGCTCGGGGACGGTGTGGTCCGGTTTTTTTCGGTCGACAGCGGGGACACGCCGGCCCTTGGATGGGGCCGGTGAGTACCCAGAAGATGCGTGACGGTGAGCTCGACATCGATGCCCCGCTGGTGGAGCGCCTGGTGGCGCGGCGGTTTCCCGCGTGGACGGAACTGCCGGTCACCCGGCTGAGGTCGTCCGGCACGGAGAACGCGATGTTCCGCCTGGGACCGGAGCTGGTGGTACGGCTCCCGCGCCACCCTGGCGCGGTGGCGGACGTGACGCACGAGCGGGACTGGCTGCCCCGCCTGGGCCCCGGCCTGCCGGTGCCCGTCCCCGAACCGGTGGCCTCCGGCGAGCCGGACGGTGACTTTCCCTGGCCCTGGTCGGTCTTCCGCTGGCTGGACGGTGCGAATCCGGTCGCGGGCGCGGTGGAGGAGCCTGAGCGACTGGCCAAGGAGCTGGGAGGGTTCGTGGCAGCCCTGCGCCGGACCCCGACGGCGGACGCCCCCCGGAGCTACCGGGGCGGCCCGCTCGCCGGACAGGACGAGGCGACCCGTGAGGCGCTGGCCCGGCTCGCCGG
>NZ_MUNH01000436.1:0-560 GCF_002154615.1 Streptomyces recifensis | reverse complement strand
CGAACGGGGCGGCGGCCGGGAGGCCGGACGCGCGGGCGAGGGCGGCGGGATTCCGGACGGCCTCCTGGTCGGCCTGCTCGCCTTCCTCCTCGGCATGACGGTCCTGGTGTGGACGGCCACCGGCCTCGCGGCCCTTTTCGCGCGGGGCGCCTGGCCGGCCCCGCTGGCCTTCACCCGCACCCCGCTGGCCATACGCCACCTCGTCGCCCGGCCGCACGACATCGCCGGCGCCTGGGCGGGCACTCCACCGGCTCAGCTCCCCGGCTGGGGCCTCTTCTGGGGCCTGTTCATCGGCCAGCTGCTGATCCTGCTGGTCCTGACGGTCTTCGTCCTCGGCACGGTGGCCCGCTGGCGCGCGGGGCGGGTACGGAGGCTCGCGCGGCCTTCGGAGGCGCCTAGGGCGGAGAAGGCGGTACCGGAGCCGCGGCTCGAGCAGCCGGTCTTGGCAGCGCCCGTTGCCATGCCCGTTGCCATGGAGAAGCCCCAGCCCCTCGTGGAGCAGCCCCCGCCGGTCGTGGAGCCACTTCCGGCCCCCCAGGGCCCCCTCCTCTACGGCACCC
>NZ_MUNH01000042.1:0-9829 GCF_002154615.1 Streptomyces recifensis | reverse complement strand
GTGCGGAGCGGTGTGCTGCGGGGGAGGGGGACGTATGCGGGACGGGCATCGGGGTGAGGCCGAGCGGTTGGTGGTGCGGGCGGTGGAGGAGGAGGTGCGGCGGTCGGGCGGGCGGACCGACAGGCAGCTGCTGCTCACGCGGGCGCGTGCCGCGCTGGACGGGATGACGGGAGCTGCGGCGGAGGAGTACGCCGCGTACACCCGTGCGCTCGACGAGTCCGAGGCGGACCGGCTCAGCTTCGGCCGGCGCTACGCCCGCGAGGGCGCCGGCACCCCGCTGCTGGTGGCCGCCGTCGCGGCGGTCGCCGCGGCCGTCGCCGACCTGTCGCTCGGCACCGGTGCGGGCACCGCGCTCAGCGCGGGCGTCGTCGTAGGCGTCGTCGGGGCGGCCGCCACGGTGGTGAAGGTGGCCGGTACGCATCTGCCCGCCGCCCATCACCGCAAGGGTGCGGCGAGCCAGCCCGGCGGTCCCGAGCAGCTGCGGCTGCAGTGGCTGACCGCGCTGGAGGTACGCGGCATCCGCCCCTTCCTGGACCAGCAACGGATGCTCGCCGCCTCCACCGCGCCGGGCAGGAAGACCGGCCCGGCACTGCGCGGCGCGGACAAGAGCGCGGCGGCCCGGCGCCGGACCGTACTGGAGCAGTCCTTCGGCCAACTCCCGCAGCCGGCGGACCTGTTCGCGGGCCGTACGGAGGAGCTGGCGCGGATCGGACAGTGGGCGCGGGCCGCCCGCGCGGAGTCGGAGACCCGGCCGACGGTGGTCGTCCTGCACGGGGAACCGGGCTCGGGCCGCACCACGCTCGCCGTACGGGCGGCGCACGAGCTGCGGGACCACTTCCGTGGCGCGGTCGTCGTCGACCTGCGCGGCGACGGCCGCGAGGGCCGTCCGCTGCCCACCCGCGACGCCCTGCTGCATCTGCTGAACCGGCTCGGCGCGCCCCGCGAGCAGTTGCTGTTCCGCGAGCACTCCTCCCCCGAACAGCAGGTCAAACGGCTCGGCGAGCTGTACCACCAGCACCTGGCCGGACTCCCGGTCACGATCGTGCTGGACGACGCCTTGGACCCGGCCCAGGTCCGCGCGCTGATCCCGGAGCGCTCCGACAGCCTGGTCCTGGTCACCTCCCGCGCCCCGCTGGAACTGGACGCGGACCTGCCCGCCTGGGTGCACCACCTGCCCGTCGAGGCGCTGGACGCGACCGGTGCCGAGGAGCTGCTGACCGCCTCCGCGCAGGACTCCGATCAGCCCTACGACGCCGAATCCACCGCGCGGATCGCCACGTTGTGCGGCGGGCTGCCGCTGGCGCTGCGCTGCGCCGGCTCGGCGCTCGGCGCCCGTTCGGCGAGCGGACTGGCGGCGGACCTCGCCGCGTACGGCCCCGTCGGGCCGGTGGAGCGGGCGCTGTGGCTGCGCTACTCCGACCAGCCGGACCCCGCCCGCCGGCTGCTGCGCCGGCTCGCGCTGGCCGGCCGGGCCTCGCTGGGCGTGGCGGCGGCCGCCGCGCTGCTGGGCACCGGTGAGGAGGAGGCGGGGCGGCACCTGGCCGCGCTGGCCCGCGCCGGGCTGCTGGACCATGTGCGCGGCGACCGGTATCGGCTGCACCACCTGGTCCGCGCCTTCGCCGAGGCACGGCTGCTGGACGAGGAGGAGCAGGCCGAGCGCACGGCGGCGCAGGAGCGGCTGATCGTCAACTACGCCGAGCTGGCCGACTCGGTGCTGCGCCTGGTCGACGGCAACATGTCGACGCGGTCGGACCGTTTCGGCTCGCACGGCTTCGTCTCCCTGGAGGAGGCGCTGCGCTGGCTGGACGACGAGACCAGCTTCATCACGGCCACCCTGCGCCAGGCCGAGGGCGTGGACCAGGGCGCGGTGCTGAACCTGCTGGGCGCGCTGTGCGACTACTGCCTGCTGCGCGGCGACCTGTACCGGCTCGGGGAGATCAACGAGCTGGCGCAGGCCGTGGACGAGGGGCTGCTGGTGCGCTCGGTGCAGTGGCGTACCGGTATCGCGGCCCGGCAGCTCGGTGAGCTGGACAAGGCGCGCACCACGCTGGCCTCGGTGGTGGACCTCTACCGGGAGGCGCACCACGACGCGGGCGCCGCCCGTGCCCTGTGCTCGCTCGGCATCACCCTGCACCACCAGGGCAACCTGACCGAGGCCGCGGCCAAGCTGCAGGAGGCGATGGACCTCCAGGCTCCCCCGCAGCTCGCCACCGACCGCGCCTGGACCATGCACGCGCTGGCCGCCGTGCAGCGCGACCGGGCCCGGCTGCCGGAGGCGCTGGACCTGCTGAAGCGCTCCCTGGTGCTGCACCGGGCGGGCGGCTCGGTGCACGGCGAGGCGTGGGCCCACTACCAGCTCGGCCAGCTCGCCCTGTGCCTGGGCGACGTACCCCGGGCGGAGGACGAGCTGCGGGCCGCGCTGGAGCGGTACGGGCGCACCCGCGACGCGCGCGGCGAGGCATGGGCGCTGACCCAGCTCGCGCGGGCCCGGCTGGTCGACGGGGACGCGACGCCCGCCGTGGAAGGGCTGCGCCAGGCGGCCGTGAAGCACCGGGACAACGAGGACGCGCGCGGCGAGGCGTGGACGCTGCACCACCTGGGGCAGGCGCTGGAGGAGACCGGCGACCTGGACCGGGCGGTGCGGGAGCTGGAACGCTCGCGCACGATGTTCTCCCGGATGCGGGACGTGTACGGGCTGGCCTGCGCCCGGCACCACTCGGCCCGGGTGACCCGCGACCAGCGGGCCGCGCAGACCGGCTCGCTGCGCAACTCCGGGTTCGCCCGCCAGCTGCTGGTCGACGCCCGGGCCGACTTCCAGCGGGTCGGGGTGCCCCACGGCGAGGCGTGGACCTGCCTGGAGCTGGCGGTGGTGGACGCGGGCAACGAGCGCACCCGGCAGGCGCTGGCCCTGTGCGACGAGGCGCTCACCCTGTTCACCGCCTACGGCGACCGGCGTGGTGAGGACTGGGCGCGGTTCCTGCGCTGCACCCTGCTGCCGTACGCGGCGCCGGGCGGCACCGAGGTGGGCACGGCGGTCGCGCAGGAGGAGCTGGCCCGTCTGGTCCGCGCCACGCATCCCGCACGGGACGAGCGGCTCACCGACTGCGCGCCCGCGTACGCCCTGCTGCTGGAGCGGGGCGTGAGCCTGGAGTCGGGCTGGCAGGCGTGGCGGCTGCGCATGACCCCGGACCGGCACGCCCGCGATGTGCTGGGGGTGCCGGTACCGGGCCAGGGCTGAGCGAGGCACCGGCGGGGCGCGGCCGTCGTTCCGGTCGCGCCCGTCGGTGGGTTCCGCCCGGCGGGGTCAGCCCTGCCGGGACTCGGTCTTCGTGGCGGAGGTCTCGCCGTCGGCGGGCGCCTCCTTGAAGTCGACCTTGCCCATGTGCTTGCTCATGGACTTCATCAGCCCCCAGACGGCCAGGGCCATCACCGCGAACACGATGAAGCCGAGGACACCGGGGGTGACCTTGTTCTCGTCGATCTCCTTGGCGAGAGGGACGAGATGCGTCACTGCGAGGCTCACGCTTGCGCTCATGTCAGGCATTGTCCCGGATGCCCGCGAAGAGGTCGTCCTCGGGGAGGGACGTGTCCACGAGGGACTTCGCCAGCTCGTACTCCTCGGTGGGCCAGACCTTCTTCTGGAGCTCCATCGGGACCTTGAACCAGCCGCCGTCCGGGTCGATCTGGGTGGCGTGCGCGATCAGCGCCTTGTCCCGGATCTCGAAGAAGTCCGCGCACGGGACATGCGTGGTCAGCGTGCGCTCGACCCGCTCGAACTCCTTCCAGCGCTTGAGCCAGTCCCCGTACGGCGACTCCAGCCCGTTGTCCAGCATCGCCTGGTGCAGGGCCTCGGTGCGGGGGCGGTTGAACCCCTGGTTGTAGTAGAGCTTCCGCGGCTGGTAGGCCGGGCCGAACTCGGCTTCCGGGTACTTCTCGGTGTCCGCCGCGCCCTCGAACGCCACCATCGAGATCTTGTGGGTCATGATGTGGTCGGGGTGCGGGTAGCCGCCGTTCTCGTCGTAGGTGGTGATCACCTGCGGGCGGAACGCGCGGATCTTGCGGACCAGCTCGCCGGCCGCCTTGTCGACGTCCTCCAGCGCGAAGCAGCCCTCGGGCAGCGGGGGCAGCGGGTCGCCCTCGGGCAGGCCGGAGTCGACGAAGCCGAGCCACTCCTGCTTGACCCCGAGGATTTCGCGGGCCTCGTCCATCTCCTTCTTGCGCACCTCGTGGATGTGCTCCTCGATGTACGCGTCGCCCTGGAGCTTGGGGTTGAGGATGGAACCGCGCTCTCCACCGGTGCAGGTCACCACCAGCACGTCCACCCCGTCGGACACGTACTTCGCCATGGTGGCCGCGCCCTTGCTCGACTCGTCGTCGGGGTGCGCGTGGACGGCCATCAGTCGCAGCTGGTCAGTCAAGACTCGTTCCTTGTTGGTCGGCGCCCCGCGGTCGGTGGGGCAGTCAACGGGTGCCGTGCCTGGGGCTCGTCGTCCATGGGGCGGCGGTCGGAGGGCGGGCGGCAGGCTTCTATAGTGACCGAATCGGGGGGCGAATAATTCCGCGGAGAGGACGATCATGGCTACGGCGAGCACGCGGCTGCCCGAGGGCCGCTACGGCCGCTCCTCGGACGAGCGTGCCGACCACCGGCTCAAGATCCTCGGCGCGGTACTGGGTGCGGCCCTGCTCGCGCTGGTGGGCTATTTCGCCTACCACTACGTCGCCAAGAACGAGATCAGCGCCCAGGTCATCACCTTCCAGGCCACCGACCACGCGGTCCGGGTGCACCTGGAGGTCCACCGGGACGCGGGCGTCGACGGCTACTGCACGCTGCGCTCCCAGTCGGCCGACGGCGCCGAGGTCGGCCGGGCCGACTTCCGCTTCTCCGGGCCGGACACGCGGGTCGAAAAGGTCGTCACGCTGCGTACCACCGCCAAGGGCGGCACCGCCGAACTGCTGGGGTGCCACGCGGGCTGAGGGATCACCTGGAATGCGTACGGCGTGACCTGCGCTGATGCGATTCTGATGGCTTATGTCCTCCCCCTTTCGCCCCTGAATTGTTAGGCTCGTGGTTTCGCCCATCCAAGAGAGAACATGCTTCTGGGTAGGGCGATGCTTTGTATCCCCAGTACCGACGAGGAGCACCCTGTGACCCAGACCAGCGAGAACGTCACCTGGCTGACCCAGGAGGCGTACAACAAGCTCAAGGACGAGCTTGAGTACCTTACTGGTCCTGCGCGCACGGAGATCGCGGCCAAGATCGCGGCTGCGCGCGAGGAGGGCGACCTGCGCGAGAACGGCGGGTACCACGCGGCCAAGGAGGAGCAGGGCAAGCAGGAGCTGCGCGTGCGCCAGCTCACCCAGCTCCTGGAGAACGCCCAGGTGGGCGAGGCCCCTGCCTCCACCGACGGGACCGTGGCTCCGGGCATGGTCGTCACGATCGCCTTCGACGGCGACGAGGACGACACGATGACCTTCCTGCTCGCCTCCCGCGAGTACGCCAGCTCCGACGTCGAGACGTACTCGCCGCAGTCCCCGCTCGGCTCGGGCGTGATCGGCCACAAGGTCGGCGAGGACGCGGAGTACGAGCTGCCGAACGGCAAGAAGGCCACGGTGAAGATCCTCAAGGCCGAGCCGTACTCGGGCTGACCCCGACGCCTTTTCCCGACCGGCCCCCGGCGCCCTCGCGGCACCGGGGGCCTCGTCGTGTCAGGCGGTGGCCGAGCGGTACTTGCGGACCGCCAGGGTGCGGAAGACCACGACGATGAGTATCGAGTAGATCAGCGAGGCCCACACCGGGTGCTGCATGGGCCAGGCGGTGGACGTGGACTCACCGGGGTTGGCGAACAGCACCCGGGCCGCCTCGACGGTGGCGCTGAACGGGTTCCAGTCCGCGATGTGCCGCAGCCACGGGGTCATGTTGCTGGTGTCCACGAACGCGTTGGACAGGAAGGTCACCGGGAAGAGCCACACCAGGCCGCCGGAGGTGGCCGCCTCGGGAGTGCGTACGGAGAGCCCGATGAGGGCGCCGATCCAGGTGAACGCGTATCCGAGCAGGAGCAGCAGGCCGAAGGCCGCGAGCACCCTAAGCGCGTTCGTGTCGCCGTTGGACCCCACCCGCCAGCCGACCAGCAGGGCGACCGCGGCCAGCACCAGCAGGGTGAGCGCGGTCTGCACCAGGTCGGCCAGGGTGCGCCCGGTCAGCACCGCGCCACGGGCCATGGGCAGCGAGCGGAAGCGGTCCACCAGCCCCTTGTGCATGTCGTCGGCGATGCCGGCGCCGGCGCCCGCGGTGGCGAAGGTGACGGTCTGCGCGAAGATCCCGGCCATCAGGAAGTTGGTGTAGGCGGTGGCGCTGGTGCTGCCGCCGATCTTCATCGACCCGCCGAAGACGTAGGTGAACAGCACCACGAACATGATCGGCTGGATCAGCCCGAAGATGACCACCTCGGGAATCCGGACCATGCGGATGAGGTTCCGCTGGGCCACGATCAGCGAGTCGCGGACGGCTCTGCCGAAGGGGTTGGCGGGCGCCACGGTACGCGCGCTCTCGCTGACGGCACTCACTTCACGGCCCCCTCGGTGTCGGTGGTGCTCTCGGTGTCCTCGGCGGTGCCCGGCCGGGCCTCGGCGGTGTGTCCGGTCAGGGAGAGGAACACGTCGTCGAGGGTCGGGCGGCGCAGCGCGATGTCGTCTATCTCGATGCCCCGGCCGTCCAGCTCCCGGATGACCTCGGCCAGCAGCTTGGCGCCGCCGGTGACGGGGACGGTGAGCTTGCGGGTGTGCTGCTCGACGGTGGTCTCGCCCTTGCCGAGGGCGCACAGCACCTCGGCGGTGCCCGCGATCCGGTCCCGGTCGTGCACCACGACCTCGACGCGCTCGCCGCCGGTGCGGGCCTTGAGCTGGTCGGAGGCGCCCTGGGCGATGACCCGGCCGTGGTCGACCACGGCGATGTCGTGGGCGAGGTGGTCGGCCTCCTCCAGGTACTGCGTGGTGAGCAGCAGGGTGGTGCCGCCGGAGACGAGCTGCTGGATGACCTCCCAGAGCTGCTGGCGGTTGCGCGGGTCGAGGCCGGTCGTCGGTTCGTCCATGAACATCACGGGCGGCGAGACCACGAGCGCGGCGGCGAGGTCGAGCCTGCGGCGCATGCCGCCGGAGTAGGTCTTGGCGGGACGGTCGGCGGCGTCGGTGAGATGGAACTGCTCCAGCAGCTCGGCAGCGCGCTCCTTCGCCGCCTTGCCGCGCATCTGGTAGAGCCGGCCGACCATCTGGAGGTTCTCCCGGCCGGTCAGGTACTCGTCGACCGCCGCGAACTGGCCGGACAGGCCGATGGAGCGGCGGACGGTGTCGGGGTGCCTGAGCACGTCCACGCCCGCGACGACCGCCCGGCCGCTGTCGGGGCGCAGCAGGGTGGTCAGACAGCGGACGGTCGTCGTCTTGCCCGCCCCGTTCGGCCCGAGCAGCCCCAGGACCGTCCCCTCGGGCACGTCGAGGTCGACGCCGTCCAATGCCCTTACGTCCCCGAAGGTCTTCACCAGACCCTCGGCATGGATGGCGCCCGGCATGATCTCTCCCCGTCGTCGGTGCTGCAGGCGGATGACTGGCACGCGGACCCGGCACCGGCCGTCGAGCGAACGGTGGTCCGACCCCCACGTCGCACACCGTAACGCGATGTATCGCGTCCCTCAACGGGTTTCCGGATTCCTTCCCCGAACGAGTGAACGGTAGCCGGACCGGCCCCGGCCGGCACCGCTCATTCGATGATCACGTATCCCGACTCCCCCAGCGCGGCGGTGACTTCGGAGCGGTGGGTGGGGCCCTGGGTCTCCAGGTGGAGCTCCACCTCCGCCTCGCTGAGGCCGAGGCGCGGGTCGGTGCGGATGTGGCTGACGTCGAGCACGTTGGCGTCGGCGGCCGAGAGCACGCCGAGCAGGGTGGCGAGGGCACCGGGGCGGTCGGTGAGGCGCAGCCGGACCGCCAGGTAACGTCCCTGCGCGGCCATGCCGTGCCGCAGCACCCGCTGGAGCAGGACCGGGTCGACATTGCCGCCGGACAGCACCGAGACCACGGGCCCCGAGAAGCCGCCGGGGTCGGCCAGCAGCGCCGCGACCGGGCTGGCGCCCGCCGGTTCCACCACCAGCTTGGCCCGCTCCAGGCAGAGCAGCAGCGCGGCCGAGAGCTGGTCCTCGCTGACCGTGCGCACCTCGTCGACCAGCTCCTCCACGATCCCGAACGGCACCGGGCCGGGCGTACCGACCCTGATCCCGTCGGCCATGGTCGCCGGACTCCCCACGGTCACCGGATACCCGGCGGCCAGCGAGGGCGGGTAGGCGGCGGCGCCCTCGGCCTGCACGCCGATGATCCGCACGTCGGGCCGTACCGACTTCACCGCCACCGCGATCCCGGCCGCGAGCCCGCCGCCGCCCATGCCGACGACGATGGTGCCGACCTCCGGGCACTGCTCCAGGATCTCCAGCCCGACCGTGCCCTGGCCCGCGATGATGTCGGGGTGGTCGAAGGGGTGGATGAACACCGCGCCCGTCCTGGCCGCGTACTCCTCGGCCGCCGCGAGCGCCTCGTCCACGACCTGGCCGTGCAGGCGCACCTCGGCGCCGTACTCGCGCGTGGCGCTGACCTTGGGCAGCGGGGCGCCCTGCGGCATGAACACGGTGGAGTGCACGCCCAGCAGGGAGGAGGCGAGCGCGACGCCCTGGGCGTGGTTACCGGCGCTCGCGGCGACCACTCCGGCGGCCCGCTCCTCCGGCAGCAGCCCGGCGATGCGCACATAGGCGCCGCGGAGTTTGAACGAGCCCGTCCGCTGGAGGTTCTCGCACTTCAGGTGCACCGGTGCGCCCACCGTCCGGGAGAGGTGTCTGCTGCTCTCCAGGGCGGTCGTGCGGGCCACCCCCGAGAGCATCTTCTGTGCTCCGCGCACGTCGTCGAGGGTCACGGAGCGCAAGGGGTGGGCCGTGCGGTAGCTCATGCCCCAAGTGTCGCAGTCCGGGCCCGCGTGCCCGGACCCGCGAGCACCGGTTTTCCCGGCGCCCGTACGGGCCGCCGCCGGGCCGCGTACCCTGTCCCCCAACCCAGCAGCCCCTCTCTGAAGCGAGCCTCCGGCCATGCCCACAACACCCGATATGTCGATGGACATGACAACCGTCGGTGACAGCGGTCTGCTCGACACCCTCCAGCACGAGGTGGCGGTGTTCGCGCGCCGCGCCGAACAGACGCGCCTCGGCGGGGTCGGGCAGGCGCGCAACTCCATGGACCGCGCCGCCTATCTGCTGCTCAATCGCCTCGACAACGAGGGCCCGATGGGCGTCAAGGCGCTGGCCGCGAGCATGGGCATCGACTCCTCCACGGTCACCCGGCAGGTGGCCCCGCTGGTGGACGCGGGCCTGGTCAAGCGCACCTCGCACCCCGAGGACGGGCGCGCGGTGGTGCTTCAGCTGTCCCCGCGCGGTGCCACGCGGCTGGCGGAAGTACGGGCCTCCAGGCGCCAGCTGATGGCCGAGCTGACCGAGGAGTGGACCCCGGCCGAGCGCGAGAGCTTCTGCGATCTGCTCACCCGGTTCAACACCGCGCTGTCCGCGCGCATGACCGTGCAGCCGCAGCCGCCCACCGCCTCCTGAAGGCGGCCCCGACGCGGCTCTTGACCCCCGGGCCGCCCCGGGCCTCATATGAGACCGGGCCCCGCGTGTCCGGGGCCCGTGGGTTCTTCTCGCGCCGCAGGGTGCGCTGGGGGGAGGCGGGGTGCGCGATCGGCGGGGCGTGCGGGACGCCCGCAGGGCACAGGAGTTCGGAGGGTTCGTCGCGCGCGCGGGTTGGCGTC
>NZ_MUNH01000435.1:0-15279 GCF_002154615.1 Streptomyces recifensis | reverse complement strand
CCTGCATCCGTTGTGCCCCGCTCCCCGGCCCGTAACCCGTCACTCCCGCCTCCGCCGCCATTCGGGTCACACCACCGGGCCGGAAAAGCGGTCGGCCGCTGTCCGCCCGGCGCCGTACACTGGGCGGAGCGAGAAGCGTGGATGGGGACGAGTAGCGTCGTAACGCAGCCCAGAGCGAGCCGGGGTCGGTGGAAGCCCGGTGGCGAGCGCGATGTGAAGATCACCCCGGAGCCGCCGGAGGAAAGCCCCCTCGGGGGCGAGTAGAACCGGCTTCGCGACCCCAATGAGGGGGCTCACCGCCGGACGGACCCCGGTGGCGGGCCAAGGAGGGTGGTACCGCGGGAGCGCGCCGCACACGGCGTGAACAGGAAGAACGCTCTCGTCCCTCCGACGGAAGGCAGCAAGTTCCGTTGGAGGATGCTCGCAGATGACAGCGCCGACGTACCGCCAGGTGCCCGCCCAGGTCGACCTGCCCGCGCTTGAGCACGCCGTGCTCGACTTCTGGCGCGACCAGAAGATCTTCGCCAAGACCCTGGAGCAGTCCGAGGGCCGCCCCGAGTGGGTGTTCTACGAGGGCCCGCCGACCGCGAACGGCATGCCGGGCGCGCACCACATCGAAGCCCGCGTCTTCAAGGACGTCTTCCCCCGCTTCCGCACCATGCGCGGCTACCACGTCGGCCGCAAGGCGGGCTGGGACTGCCACGGCCTGCCGGTCGAGCTGGCCGTGGAGAAGGAGCTGGG
The DNA here is from genome assembly GCF_002154615.1 of Streptomyces recifensis. Classification (NCBI taxonomy): domain Bacteria; kingdom Bacillati; phylum Actinomycetota; class Actinomycetes; order Kitasatosporales; family Streptomycetaceae; genus Streptomyces; species Streptomyces recifensis. The sequence goes on along the minus strand of NZ_MUNH01000435.1, from coordinate 14,538 downwards.
CTTCTCCGGCAAGAAGGACATCGAGGCGTACGGCATCGCCGAGTTCAACGCCAAGTGCCGCGAGTCGGTGACCCGGCACACGGACGCCTTCGCCGAGCTGACGACCCGCATGGGGTACTGGACGGACCTCGAGGACCCGTACCGCACGATGGACCCCGAGTACATCGACTCGGTCTGGTGGTCGCTGAAGCAGATCTTCGACAAGGGCCTGCTGGTCCAGGACCACCGCGTCGCCCCCTGGTGCCCCCGCTGCGGCACCGGCCTCTCCGACCACGAGCTGGCCCAGGGCTACGAGACGGTCGTCGACCCCTCCGTCTACGTCCGCTTCCCGCTCACCTCCGGCCCGCTGGCCGGCGAGGCGTCCCTGCTGGTGTGGACGACCACCCCGTGGACCCTGGTGTCCAACACGGCCGTCGCCGCCCACCCGGACGTCAGGTACGTCGTCGCCACGGACGGCACGGAGAAGGTCGTCGTCGCCGAGCCGCTGCTCGCCAAGGCCCTCGGCGAGGGCTGGGAGCCCACCGGCCAGTCCTTCACCGGCGCCGAGATGGAGCGCTGGACCTACCAGCGCCCGTTCGAGCTGGTCGAGTTCCCGGAGCCGGCGCACTACGTGGTCAACGCGGACTACGTCACCACCGAGGACGGCACCGGTCTGGTCCACCAGTCCCCCGCCTTCGGTGAGGACGACCTCAAGGTCTGCCGCGCCTACGGCCTGCCGGTGATCAACCCGGTCCGCCCCGACGGCACCTTCGAGGAGGACGTCCCGCTGGTCGGCGGCGTCTTCTTCAAGAAGGCCGACGAGCAGCTCACCGAGGACCTGCGCGAGCGCGGCCTGCTCTTCCGGCACCTGCCCTACGAGCACAGCTACCCGCACTGCTGGCGCTGCCACACCGCGCTGCTGTACTACGCCCAGCCGTCCTGGTACATCCGCACCACCGCCGTCAAGGACCGGATGCTCGCGGAGAACGAGGGCACCAACTGGTTCCCGGAGACCGTCAAGCACGGCCGCTTCGGCGACTGGCTGAGCAACAACATCGACTGGGCGCTCTCCCGCAACCGCTACTGGGGCACCCCGCTGCCCGTGTGGTGTTGCGACAACGACCACCTCACGGTCGTCGGCTCCCGCGCCGAGCTGGGCGAGCTGACCGGCACCGACCAGTCGGGCCTGGACCCGCACCGCCCGTACATCGACGCGGTGACCTTCCCCTGCCCGGAGTGCGGCGACACCGCCACGCGCGTGCCCGAGGTCATCGACGCCTGGTACGACTCGGGTTCGATGCCGTTCGCGCAGTGGGGCTACCCGCACAAGAACAAGGAGCTGTTCGAGAGCCGGTACCCGGCGCAGTTCATCTCCGAGGCCATCGACCAGACCCGCGGCTGGTTCTACACCCTGATGGCGGTCGGCACCCTGGTGTTCGACCAGTCCTCCTACGAGAACGTCGTGTGCCTCGGCCACATCCTCGCCGAGGACGGCCGCAAGATGTCCAAGCACCTGGGCAACACCCTGGAGCCCATCCCGCTGATGGACCAGCACGGCGCGGACGCGGTGCGCTGGTTCATGGCGGCCGGCGGCTCCCCCTGGGCGGCCCGCCGCGTCGGCCACGGCACCATCCAGGAGGTCGTCCGCAAGACGCTCCTCACCTACTGGAACACGGTCGCCTTCCAGGCCCTGTACGCCCGTACCTCCGGCTGGTCCCCCAGCGAGGCGGACCCGGCCCCGGCCGACCGTCCGCTGCTGGACCGCTGGCTGCTGTCGGAACTCCACGCCCTCACCGACCAGGTGACCAAGGCACTGGAGGCGTACGACACCCAGCGCGCCGGCAAGCTGCTCTCCGCGTTCGTCGACGACCTGTCCAACTGGTACGTGCGCCGCTCGCGCCGCCGGTTCTGGCAGGGCGACAAGGCCGCGCTGCGCACGCTGCACGAGGTGGTCGAGACGGTCACCCAGCTCATGGCGCCGATCACCCCGTTCATCGCCGAGCGGGTCTGGCAGGACCTGATCGTCCCCGTCACCCCGGACGCCCCGGAGTCGGTCCACCTCTCCACCTGGCCGGAGGCCGACCTGTCGGCGATCGACCCGGAGCTGTCGAAGCGGATGGTCCTGGTCCGGCGGCTGGTGGAGCTGGGCCGCGCCACGCGTGCCGAGTCGGGCGTGAAGACGCGTCAGCCGCTGTCCCGCGCGCTGGTCGGCGCGGCCGGCTTCGACACCCTCGGCGCGGAGCTGCGCGCGCAGATCACCGAGGAGCTGAACGTCGAGTCCCTGGCCTCGCTGTCCGAGGTCGGCGGCTCGCTGGTGGACACCACCGCCAAGGCCAACTTCCGCGCTCTGGGCAAGCGGTTCGGCAAGCGGGTGCAGGACGTGGCCAAGGCGGTGGCCGCGGCCGACGCCGCCGCGCTGTCGCTCGCGCTGCGCGAGGGCACGGCTTCCGTCGAGGTCGACGGGGAGCTGGTCGCTCTCGCCCCGGACGAGGTGATCATCACGGAGACGCCGCGTGAGGGGTGGTCGGTGGCGTCCGACTCCGGTGCGACGGTGGCGCTGGATCTGGAGATCACGGAGGAGCTGCGGCAGGCGGGGCTCGCGCGGGATGCCATCCGGCTGATCCAGGAGGCGCGTAAGAACAGCGGGCTCGACGTGGCGGACCGGATCGCTCTGCGGTGGTCGGCCACCGACCCCGCGGTGGTCGCCGCGCTGTCCGAGCACTCGGGGCTCATCGCGGAGGAGGTTCTCTCCACGGACTTCGCCCGGGGCGAGGGGGCCGAGGGCTTCGGGGAGGCCTTCGTGGACGAGGGACTGTCGTTGACGTTCCGTCTGCGCAAGGCGTAACGCTCTGCCGGCTCGACGGCGGCTGCCCTGCGGGGTGGCCGCCGTCGTGGTTTCCGGCTGCGGGTGCGTGGTGGCTGGTCGCGCGGTTCCCCGCGCCCCTCGATGTCGGGATGCCGTCCCGCTGGCTGCCACGCAACCCTGCTCAACACGCGTAAAACAGGGCGGCCCCCGGACCGGAGTCCGGGGGCCGCCCTGAACGCTGCCGACGCCTGTGGCGTACTAAAGGCCGTGCGGGGCCGTCAGTTGTCGTCCTCGTCGATCAGGAACCCACGCATCGGCGAGGGAGCCTGACCCATCGAGGACGGGCCCTGCGGCCGGACCGGAGCCATCGGCTGGGTCATGGCCGGCGTCATCTGCTGCTGGCCGCCGTAGGACGGGCCGGAGGGCGACTGGGGGCCGCCCATGCCCTGGTTGCCGCCACCGTAGGACGGGGCGCTCGCGCCGGCCGGAGCCATCGAGGGCGCCGGGGACGGCGGGAGGGACGCGGCGGCCGGAGTGCGCGGCGGAGCGAGCGAGTCGTCGGCCTGCGTCTCGAGCTGACGGAGCTGAGACTCCAGGTACGACTTCAGACGCGTCCGGTACTCGCGCTCGAAGCCGCGCAGGTCCTCGACCTTGCGCTCCAGCGTGGCGCGGGCGGACTCCAGGGAGCCCATGGCCACGCGGTGCTTCTCCTGCGCGTCCCGCTCCAGGGCGTCGGCCTTGGCACGGGCGTCGCGCTCCAGACCCTCGGCGCGGCTGCGGGCCTCACCGACGATCTTGTTGGCCTCGGAGCGGGCCTCGGCGATCGCCTGGTCGGCGGTCTGCTGGGCCAGCGAGAGGACACGCGCGGCGCTGTCGCCGCCGGGGCCACCCTGACCGGGCAGGCCGGGGCCGCCCATCGGACCGCCCATGGGGCCGCCCATCTGCTGCGGCATGGGCGGCTGGCCGCCCATCGGGCCCTGGCCCATCGGACCGGGACCCTGACCCATGGGGCCGGGACCCTGCTGGCCCATCGGACCCTGGCCCATGGGGCCCTGGCCCATCTGTCCCTGACCCTGGCCCATCGGACCGGGACCCATCTGACCCTGACCCATCTGACCCTGACCCATCGGGCCGGGGCCCTGCGGGCCGCCCTGTCCGCCGGGACCGGCGGGGAGCTGCGGGGCACCGCTCGGCAGCTGGGGCGGGCCACCCATGGGGCCACCCATCTGCTGCTGCGGCGGACCCGATATCCCGGCGGGAACCGGGGCGCCGGGACCGCGCATGCCCTGCTGCTGGTCCTGCCCCTGCTCCGGGGGCTTGCGCATGTTCTGCTGGTTCTGCGCGGCGGCCCGGGTGGCGGCGGCCAGCTTGGCGCGCAGATCCTCGTTCTCGCGGAGCAGACGGGTCAGTTCGGCTTCGACCTCGTCGAGGAAGGCATCGACCTCGTCCTCGTCATAGCCTTCTCGGAGGCGGACGGTCGTGAACTGCTTGTTCCGCACGTCCTCGGGGGTCAACGGCATCTCTTCACCTCAACGTAGTCATCGGCAGTCGGCAAGACCGTATCGTCCACCCTCATCGCACGAAGCTCCCCGCCACGGTGATAAGGATGTAGACGATGATCATCAGAACGAAGAAGGACAGGTCGAGTGCCACGCCCCCGAGCCGCAACGGCGGGATGAACCGCCGCAGAAGCTTCAACGGTGGATCGGTGACAGTGTAGGTGGCCTCCAGTACGACCACCATCGCCTTGCCGGGTTGCCACGAGCGGGCGAACTGGAAGACGTAGTCCATGACCAGCCGGAAGATCAGGACGACGAGAAACACCATCAGCGCGATGTAGATCACCTGCGCGAACACGCTCATGGCTGCTGGTTCCCTCTCCCCTGTTCCGTGCGTCTTCCGGTGGTGCGTCTTCAGCTCTGGTTGAAGAACCCGCCCTCTGCGATGCGGGCCTTGTCCTCCGCCGTGACATCGACGTTAGCAGGAGACAACAGGAAGACCTTCTGCGTCACCCGTTCGATACTGCCGTGGAGTCCAAACACCAAACCCGCCGCAAAGTCGACAAGTCGCTTCGCGTCGGTGTCGTCCATCTCCGTCAGATTCATGATCACCGGGGTGCCCTCGCGGAAGTGTTCCCCGATGGTACGGGCCTCGTTGTAGGTCCGCGGGTGCAGGGTGGTGATGCGGTACGGCTCTCGTTCCGACACGACCTTGGGCATGATCACCGGCGCGTTCTTCTCCAGGGACTGACGTTCTTGTGTGATGGACGCCACGGGCGCGATGCGCGCCGGGCGGCCCGATTCCGCGGTCAGCGCCGGGGAATGGGACACCGGTTCGCGTTGCGCCGGAGGCTGCACCACTCGCACCGATTCATCCCTTTGGGACACATGTGCACTGTGCGGCTGGTGTGTCGGCTCGTGTCGTCGGTGGTCCCGCTCGGGCTCCGGGTCCAGTTCGGGCTCGAAGTCGTCGTCGGGGTCGAAACCCCGGCCGTCGTACCCATCGTCCTCCACGAGGCCGAGGTAGACCGCCATCTTGCGCATCGCGCCGGCCATGCTCTGAGTCCTCCGCTCTGTGGTGGATCGGGTGACGACTGCCAAGTTCCCGCGATCCACTCGGTCGTTGCGCCCGCTTTCGGCGGACATTGACCATATTTTCTGCTGTGGTCCGACTTCTTGGCGACGTTACCCGAGCCTGGCACGGACTCCGAGTACCGCGCTGCCGACGCGCACATGTGTCGCCCCGGCCGCCACGGCCTCCTCGAGGTCCGCGCTCATCCCTGCGGACACCATGGTTGCAGCAGGATGGGCCCGGCGCAGGTCGGTCGACAAATCCACGAGCCGTTCGAACGCCGCGCGTTCGCGTCCCGCGTACTCGCCGGTGAGCGGCGCGACGGTCATCAGGCCGTCGAGCCGGAGTCCGGGCGAGCCGGCGATCAGGTCCGCCAACTCCCCGATCCCGGCCGGTGCGACACCGCCCCGCTCGCCCCGGCCGCTCGCCCCCGCGTCCAGGGCGACCTGGATGAGGCAGCCGATCTCGCGCCCGGCCCGCACGGCCTCCTTGGAGAGTGCGGTGACGAGCCGGTCCCGGTCGACGGACTGCACGACATCGGCATAGCCGACCACGGAGCGCACCTTGTTGGTCTGCAACTGACCCACGAAGTGCCATTCCAGGGGCAGATCCGCGCACTCGGCGTGCTTGGGTGCCGCGTCCTGGTCCCGGTTCTCCGCGACCTGACGCACTCCCAGTTCCGACAGGATGCGGACATCGTCGGCCGGGTAGGTCTTGGTGACCACGATCAGGGTCACCTCTTCACGTGCCCGCCCCGCGGCCGCGCACGCGGCGGCGATGCGTTCCTCAACCTTCGCCAGATTCCCGGCGAGTTCGGTCCTACGGTCCGTCATGCCCCATCAGTCCAGCCACACATAGCCGGCGAGCCGTCCGGTGGAACGGTCGCGGCGGTACGAGAAGTGATCGTCCGACTCCCTTGTGCACACCGGGGATTGCTCCCGGTCGCGCACCCCGAGCCGGTCGAGCTGCGCGTGCACTCCGGCGCTCACGTCGACGGCGGGAGTGCCCCAGCTCGTCTCGGCGTGCGCCGCCGGTTCGGCGGCGGCAACCTCGGCGCGCATCGCCTCCGGCACCTCGTAGCACCGGCCGCACACGGCGGGTCCGGTGCGGGCGACGATCCGGCCGGGTTCGGCGCCCAGCTCGGTCATCGCGCGTACGGCCGCCGGGACGACCCCGGCGAGCATGCCGGGCCGTCCCGCGTGCGCCGCGGCGACGACACCCGCGACGGGGTCGGCGAGCAGCACCGGTACACAGTCGGCGGTGAGCACCGCGAGGGCGAGGCCGCGGCGGGCGGTGACGAGCGCGTCGACCTCCGGCACCGGGCGCTCGCCCCAGGGCTCGTCCACGACCGCGACCTCGGCGCCGTGCACCTGGTTCATCCAGACCACCCGCGCCGGGTCCACGCCCAGCGCACGGGCGGTCAGTTCGCGGTTGGTCCGCACGGCGCCGGGGTCGTCGCCGACCGCGCCGCCGAGGTTGAGCTCCGCATACGGAGCGGCGCTCACCCCGCCCCACCTGTCGGTGAAGGCGAAGTGCGCGCCGCTCACGTGTCCGCGCTGTCCTATCACTTCAGGAAGTCCGGCACGTCCAGCTCCTCGGCCGCGCTGTCCGCGTAGGTACGGGACTGCGGCACCGGCGGGGCCACCGGGATCTCGACCACCGGCTCGGGGGCCGGCTCCGGCTCCTCCTTCGGGGTCACGCTGCCGAGCGAGCCGAAGGTCGGACGGCTCTCCGCCTGCTGCTGGCGCGGCGGAGCGGGCTCCTCGCGGCGCTGGGCCGAAGAGCCGGAGGAGGAGGCCGAGGACGAGCCGAGGACGTTGTCCCGGCGGGCCGGGGGCTGGCCGCCGTCGAAGCCGGCCGCGATCACGGTGACCCGCACCTCGTCGCCGAGGGCGTCGTCGATGACCGCGCCGAAGATGATGTTGGCCTCGGGGTGGGCGGCCTCGCTGACGAGCTGCGCCGCCTCGTTGATCTCGAACAGGCCCAGGTCGGAGCCGCCGGAGATGGAGAGCAGGACGCCCCGGGCGCCGTCGATGGACGCCTCCAGCAGCGGCGAGGAGATCGCCATCTCGGCGGCGGCCACCGCGCGGTCGTCGCCGCGGGCCGAGCCGATGCCCATGAGGGCCGAACCGGCTTCGGACATGACCGACTTGACGTCGGCGAAGTCCAGGTTGATCAGGCCGGGGGTCGTGATCAGGTCGGTGATGCCCTGGACACCGGAGAGCAGGACCTGGTCGGCGGACTTGAACGCGTCCAGGACCGAGACCTGGCGGTCCGAGATGGACAGCAGCCGGTCGTTGGGGATCACGATGAGGGTGTCGACCTCTTCGCGCAGCTCCGCGATGCCGTCCTCGGCCTGGTTGGCGCGGCGCCGGCCCTCGAAGGTGAACGGGCGGGTGACCACGCCGATGGTGAGGGCGCCCAGCGAGCGGGCGATGTTGGCCACGACGGGCGCGCCGCCGGTGCCGGTGCCGCCGCCCTCGCCGGCGGTCACGAAGACCATGTCGGCCCCCTTGAGGACCTCCTCGATCTCCTCGCGGTGGTCCTCGGCGGCCTTGCGGCCGACGGCCGGGTTGGCGCCGGCGCCGAGTCCGCGGGTGAGTTCACGGCCGACGTCCAGCTTGACGTCGGCGTCGCTCATCAACAGGGCCTGTGCGTCGGTGTTGATGGCGATGAACTCGACGCCCTTGAGGCCGACCTCGATCATCCGGTTGATGGCATTGACACCACCGCCGCCGACACCGATGACCTTGATGACTGCGAGGTAGTTCTGCGGTGCTGCCACGTCGAAGGCCTCTCGCCTCGAATTACGTTGTCGCGCCGGGCGGTTCCCGACCGGGACGACGGATGCCGAATTGGGACGGTCCGAACGCCGACCCGAACCCTAACGCTGAAGTTTAGGGTTACCAGTGTGTCTGTTCCCTGGAGTCTTCTGAACAGGACACTAAGTCGACAAGCGGCGCCCGTTCAACGAACACGCCGAACCTCCCGTTTTTCTTTTCACCCTATGTGATCAGCCGTAGCAGTGCCCAACCAGGGTGCTGGCCTGCGCTGATGTGCGTCAACTCCCCGCTGACGCGGGGGCGGTGGGCACGCTCACGTCGAAGTGCCGGGCGTCCGGAGCTGCTTTCATGAGAGCTGTGAGGGCCCGTGCCTTGGCGCGGCCCTGCTCCCCGCTCCCCCACTCCACGGTGCGTCCGCGGCCCAACTCCAGGGTGATGGCGTCGAACGAACCCACCTTGACCGTCCCGGTGTCGCGGGCGACGGCGGGCGGGAGACTGCCGGCCACCCGGACCGCCTCGCGCACGAGACGTCCGGTGCCGAAGCGGCGCAGGCTGGCGGCACCCGATCCCTTGCGGGAAGCGGCGAGTTCGAGCATCGGTACACCCTTCGGCGCCTTCCCCACGACCGCGAAACGTACGCCCTCGTGATCGATCTCGGTGAACTTGCCGTTCTCGCGGGCCACCAGCACCGGGGTGCGCTCGGTGACCTTCAGGGTGATGCCGTCCGGCCAGGACCGGGACACCTCGACGGTGTCGATACGGCGCAACTTCCCCCGCAGCCGGGCCTCGACGGCGTCCGTGCCGATGGAGGCCAGCGGGGCCCCGACGGGGACGGCGGCGGCGGCGCGGACCTCGGCCGGGCCGAGCACCCGGGTGCCGGAGACCGAGACGTGCCGTACGCGCAGCCACTCGGAGCCGTAGAGCAGCCAGACGGTACCGGCGCCCAGGAGGACCAGCGCGATGGCCGATGCGATGATCACACGAAGGCGGGGGCGCCTGAACCGGCGGACGAGCGGCGGGCCGGCCGACTCCTGCTGGCGTTCACCGCGCTCGGCGGTGGTCGAACCGGCCACGCTCGCTGTCCCTTCGTCGTGCGATGCCTAACGGCTGGAGGCGATGGCCTCGTACACCATGCCGACGAGCAGGTCGTCGGCGTCCCTGCGGCCGAACTCACCGGCGGCGCGGGACATCTCGTAGAGACGGTGCGGGTCGGCGAGGACGGGGAGCACGTTCTGCTGCACCCACTCCGGCGTCAGTTCCGCGTCGTCCACGAGGAGTCCGCCGCCCGCCTTGACCACCGGCTGGGCGTTCAGCCGCTGTTCGCCGTTGCCGATGGGCAGCGGGACGTAGGCGGCCGGAAGCCCGACGGCGGTCAGTTCGGCGACGGTCATCGCGCCCGCGCGGCAGAGCATCATGTCGGCCGCGGCGTACGCGAGGTCCATCCGGTCCAGATAACTTACCGGGACGTACGGGGGCATCCCCGGCATCTGCTGCACCTGCGGCAGTTCGTTCTTCGGGCCGACCGCGTGCAGGATCTGGATGCCGGCCTGCTGGAGCCAGGGCGCGACCCGCTGGACGACCTCGTTGAGGTGCCGGGCGCCCTGGGAACCGCCGGAGACGAGCAGCGTGGGCAGGTTGGGGTCCAGGCCGAAGCGGGCGCGGGCCTCGGGGCGCGCGGCGGCACGGTCCAGGGTGGCGATGGAGCGGCGCAGCGGGATGCCGATGTAGCGGGCGTCACGCAGCTTGCTGTCGGGCGTGGAGACCGCCACCCGGGCCGCGTAGCGGGAGCCGATCTTGTTGGCCAGGCCGGGGCGGGCGTTGGCCTCGTGGATCACGATCGGCACACCCAGGCGCTTGGCGGCCAGGTAGCCGGGCAGCGCGACGTAGCCGCCGAAGCCGACCACCGCGTCCGCCTTGGTGCGCTCCAGGATCTGCTCGGCGGCCTTGATCGTGCCGCGCAGCCGGCCCGGCACGGTGATCAGCTCGGGGGTGGGCTTGCGCGGCAGCGGGACCGCCGGGATCAGCGCCAGCTCGTAGCCGCGCTCCGGGACGAGCCGGGTCTCCAGACCGCGCTCCGTGCCCAGGGCCGTGATCCCCACGGTGGGGTCCTGCCTGCGCAGGGCGTCCGCGAGGGCGAGCGCGGGCTCGATGTGGCCCGCGGTACCCCCGCCGGCGAGTACGACATGCACCGAAATTCACCGCTCTCCGGACGAACGCGCCACCGAGGCACGCCGTCGCATCGTGTTCCATCTCCGTGGCACCCGCTCGGCACGGGAGCCCCCCGACCGCTTTCTACCAAAGCGGGGTTGCCGCATCGCAAGTGCCGCCCGCGCACCGGGCTCGTCACGCGCGAACGCGATCAGCAGCCCGACGGCGAACATGGTCGGCAGCAGGGCGGACCCTCCGTAGGAGAACAGCGGGAGCGGGACGCCGGCGATCGGCAGCAGGCCGAGCACCGCACCGATGTTGATCACCGCCTGGGCGATGAGCCACGTCGTCACGCCTCCCGCGGCGTACCTCACGAAGGGGTCCTCCGTGCGTCCGGCCACGCGGATACCCGCATAGCCTAGAGCCGCGAACAGGGCCAGTACCGACAGCGTGCCCGCCAGGCCCAGTTCCTCACCTGTGACGGCGAAGATGAAGTCCGTGTGGGCTTCGGGGAGTTGGCCCCATTTCTCCACGCTGGCGCCCAGTCCGGAACCGAAGATCCCGCCCGAGGCCAGGGCGTAGATGCCGTGCACGGCCTGCCAGCAGTCGGCGGCGCCCGCCTTGGGCTCGGTGGCGCCGATGCAGGCGAGCCGGGCCATCCGGTTGGGGCTGGTCTTGATGAGGATCACACCGATCAGCCCCGCCACCGACAGCACTCCGGCGAAGAGCCGGGTCGGGGCGCCGGCCAGCCAGAGCAGGCCGAAGAGGATGGCGGTGAGGATGATCGCGGTGCCCATGTCGCCGCCGAGCATGATCAGCCCGAGCAGCAGGAAGGCGACCGGGACCAGCGGGACCAGCATGTGCTTCCACTGGGTCAGCAGCCGCTTCTCCGACTTGCGGGCGATCAGGTCCGCGCCCCACAGCACCAGGGCGAGCTTGCCGAACTCGCTGGGCTGGATCTGGAAGGAGCCGCCGAGCGAGATCCAGTTCCGGTTGCCGTTGACCGACATCCCTATCCCCGGCACCTGCACCAGGGCCATGGAGAACACGGCGGCGGCCAGGATCGGGTAGGCCAGCGCCCGGTGCAGCTTGACGGGCATCCGGGAGGCGGCGAACAGCAGCGCGCCGCCGATGAGCGCGGCGAGGAACTGCTTGCGGAAGAAGAACGAGCCGGGCAGCGAGAGCTGCAGCGCGGTGATCTGGGAGGCCGAGTAGACCATCACCAGGCCCAGGACGGTGATCAGCATGCTGCCGCCCAGGATCAGGTAGTAGGCGGTCAGCGGCCGGTCCCACGCCTTGCGGGCGCGGTCGCGCAGCCGGCGCAGCGGGTTCTCGCCCGCGATCCCCGGGGGCGCGGGACGGGCCGCCCGCCGCACGGGCGGCCGTCCGGTACGGCTACTGGGCATCCTGGCCTCCGCTGAACGTCGACCGTCCCACGCGTCCCTCCCAAGGTCCGCCCGGCGGGCGGCCGGGGTCAGGCGCCGAGTTCGCGGACCGCGGCCGCGAACGCGTCGCCGCGCTGGTTGTAGTTGGTGAACATGTCCATGGAGGCACAGGCCGGGGCCAGCAGGACCGTGTCGCCGGGCCGGGCCAGCCGCTTCGCCTCCGTCACCGCCTGGAGCATCGCCCCAGTGTCGGTCCGGTCGAGGTCCACGACGGGTACTTCCGGGGCGTGTCGCGCCAGGGCCTCGCGGATCAGCGCGCGGTCGGCGCCGATCAGGACGACACCCCGCAGCCGCTTGGCGGAGTTGGCCACCAGCTCGTCGAACTCGGCGCCCTTGGCCAGTCCCCCCGCGATCCAGACGATCGGCTCGTAGGCGGCCAACGAGGCTTCGGCGGCGTGGGTGTTGGTGGCCTTGGAGTCGTCCACGTAGGCCACGCCGTCGAGGTCGGCGACGTGGGCGATGCGGTGGGCGTCGGGCTTGAAGGCGCGCAGTCCGTCGCGCACCGCCTGCGCGGGCACCCCGAAGGAGCGCGCGAGGGCCGCCGCGGCAAGGGCGTTGGCGATGTTGTGCGGGGCGGGCGGGTCGACGTCGGAGATCTCGGCCAGCTCCTGCGCGTTCTTCTGCCGGTTCTCCACGAAGGCGCGGTCGACCAGGATGCCGTCCACCACGCCGAGTTGGGAGACGGCGGGCGCCTGGAGCGTGAACCCGACGGCCCGGCAGCCCTCTTCGACGTCGGCCTCGCGCACCAGGTCCTCGGTGCGCGGGTCGGCCACGTTGTAGACGCAGGCGACCTTGTTGCCCTCGTAGATGCGGCCCTTGTCGGCGGCGTAGGCGTCCATCGAGCCGTGCCAGTCGAGGTGGTCCGGGGCGAGGTTGAGGACCGCGCCGGAGTAGGCGCGCAGGGAGGGCGCCCAGTGCAGCTGGTAGCTGGACAGCTCGACGGCGAGTACGTCGTACTGCTCGTCGCCGAGGACGGCGTCCAGCACGGAGACGCCGATGTTGCCGACCGCGGCCGTGCGCAGGCCCGCCGCCTTGAGGATGGAGGCGAGCATCTGCACGGTGGTGGTCTTGCCGTTGGTGCCGGTGACGGCGAGCCAGGGGGCCGCGTCGGGCCCGCGCAGGCGCCAGGCCAGCTCGACGTCGCCCCAGACGGGGACGCCCGCCTGCTCGGCGGCGCGGAAGAGCGGCTTGTCGGGCTGCCAGCCGGGGGCGGTGACGATCAGCTCGGTGCCCTCGGGCAGGGTCGCGCCGTCGCCGAGGCGGACGGTGATGCCGAGCGCCTCCAGTTCCGCCGCCTGCTCGCGGGCGCGGGCGTCGTCGCCGTCGTTGACGGCCGTGACGATCGCCCCGCGCGCGTGCAGCGCCTTCGCGGCCGGCAGGCCGGAGACGCCGAGGCCGGCGACGGTGACGTGCTTGCCCTGGAATTCGCTGGTTCCCGAAGGCACCGAGGAGGTCACTTGTCCGCTGCCCATCCCGCGTAGAAGAGGCCCAGTCCGACGATGACGCAGATGCCCTGGATGATCCAGAAGCGGACCACGACAAGGACCTCGGACCAGCCCTTGAGTTCGAAGTGGTGCTGGAGCGGTGCCATCCGGAAGACGCGCTTGCCGGTGAGCCGGAAGGAGCCCACCTGGATGACGACCGACATGGTGATGAGGACGAACAGGCCGCCCATGATGGCCACCAGCAGCTCCGTGCGGGAGAGGATGGCCAGGCCGGTGAGGACACCGCCGAGGGCGAGCGAGCCGGTGTCGCCCATGAAGATCTTCGCCGGGGAGGTGTTCCACCACAGGAAGCCCAGGCAGGCGCCCATCAGGGCGGAGGCGACCACCGCGAGGTCCAGCGGGTCGCGCACCTCGTAGCAGGCGGCCGGGTTGGTCAGGGTCATGGCGTTGGCGCAGGACTCCTGGAACTGCCAGACGCCGATGAACGTGTAGGCGCCGAAGACGAGGACGGAGGCGCCGGTGGCCAGGCCGTCCAGACCGTCGGTGAGGTTCACGCCGTTGGACATGGCGAGGATCATGAAGAGCGCCCAGACCACGAACAGCACCGGGCCGATGGTCCAGCCGAAGTCGGTGATGAACGACAGCTTGGTGGAGGCCGGCGTGTTGCCCCGGTTGTCGGGGAACTGCAGAGCGAGGACGGCGAAGCCGATGCCGACTATGAGCTGGCCGGCCATCTTCGCCTTGGCCCGCAGACCGAGCGAGCGCCGCTTGACGATCTTGATGTAGTCGTCGAGGAAGCCGACCAGGCCCATGCCGAACATCAGGCCGAGCACCAGCAGGCCGGAGTAGGTCGGCGGCTTGCCGGTGATCACCTTGCTGAGGAAGTACGCGGCGATCGTGGCCAGGATGAAGGCGATACCGCCCATGGTCGGCGTACCGCGCTTGCTGGCGTGCTCGCGCGGGCCGTCGTCGCGGATGTACTGCCCGTAACCCTTGCGGGCGAGGAGCTTGATCAGCAGCGGGGTGCCGATCAGCGTCAGGAAGAGGCCGATGACGCCCGAGAACAGGACCTGGTTCATCATCGGGCGGCGACCTCACCCTCGGTACCGGCCTCGGCGAGCGTCTGCGCGACCCTCTCCAGCCCCACCGACCGGGACGCCTTCACCAGCACGACGTCCCCCGGACGCAACTGCTTGCGCAAAAGGTCGATCGCCGCCTGTGCGTCGGACACGTGCACCGACTCCTCACCCCACGAACCCTCGTTGTATGCGCCCAGTTGCAGCCAGGAGGCTTCGATGCCACCGACCGCGACGAGCTTGCTGACGTTGAGCCGGACGGCGAGCCGTCCGGCTCAACGTCAG
>NZ_MUNH01000434.1:0-6673 GCF_002154615.1 Streptomyces recifensis | reverse complement strand
CCGGACCTCGAGGACGCGATCGGCTGCCTGCTCACCACCCTGCCGGTGCGGATACGTCGCCCGGCCGAGGCCGGCGCCTGTGAGCGCACCTGGACGACCTTCACCGACGGGCTGTTCCACATGGACCTCCCGCAGGACGACCTGGTCCGCGCCGTACGGACCCGCCCCGGCCGCCGTATGCCGCTGTACCAGGCCCTGTTCGCCTACGAGAGCTGGCCGCGCCCCGTCCACGACGCGGGCACGGTCCGGATGCGCACCGCACCCGTCACCCCGCTCGGCACCCAGGCCGAGGTGCTGTTCCAGTTGAACGAGCTGCCCGGCCACCGCCTGGAGGGGATGCTCCAGGCCCCCGCCGGCGGGCTCTGGGCGGGACGTCTGGCCGCGCTGTCGGACGCCGTCCGGCACCGGCTCGCCCTGCTCACGACCACCACTGAGGAGATCGCCAGATGACACTAGTGATGTGTCTGCCGTACGCGGGGGCCGGTGCCGGCGTCTACCGCTCCTGGAAGGCCCTGGCCACCGACCGCGCCCGCGCCGTGCCCATCCAGCTACCGGGCAGAGAGGAGGAGTTCTCCCGGCCCCGCTACACCTCGTTCCCGGAGTGCGTCGCCGACGTCACCCGCCGCATCACCGAGGCCGCCGCCGGCGAGCCCTTCGCCGTCTTCGGCCACAGCTTCGGCGGACTGATCGCCTACGAGGTCACGCGCCATCTCTGCGAGACCGGCGGGCCGGTACCCGAGCGGCTGATCGTCAGCGGCACCCGCAGCCCCCGCTACCGCGGCTACACCGGCCTCAGCGACGATGACGACGAGGCCGTCAACCGGCTGATGAGCGACAGCGCGCGCGGTTTCGAGGCCCTGAACAACCCCGAGCTGCGCGCCATCCTGCTGCCGACGCTCCGCTCCGACGCCCGGCTCCTGGAGCAGTACGGCGACTACCGCCCCGAGGAGTGCGACCCCCTGCCCGTCCCGCTCACCGCGCTGCGCGGGGTGTCGGACACCCTGGCCACCTCGGAGGGCGTCGCCGACTGGAAGACCTTCACCACGAAGGACTACGCCGAGTACGAGATGCCCGGCGGCCATCTCTACCTGCTGGACTCCATGCCGGAACTGTGGCGCGTCATCGAGGAGCAGCTATGACCGTGGCCCCCCTCCCCCCGCTTCCGGCCGAGGCGGAGTACGGCCAGCTCGGGCTCGCGCGAGCGGGACTGGCCGAGCTGCGCCGGGAAGACCCCGAACTGGCGGAGCTGCTCGACGCGGAGGTCCGCGACCAGGACACCACCCTGGCGATGATCGCCTCCGCCAGCATCGCCGCCCCGTCCGTCCTCGCCGCCGGCGGCTCCGCGCTGTCCAACGTCACCGCCGAGGGCTACCCCGGCGCCCGCTACCACCCCGGAGCGGCCAACTTCGACGAGGTCGAACGGCTCGCCGTGAGCCGGGCCGAGGACCTCTTCGGGGCGCGGTACGCCAACGTCCAGCCGCATTCGTGCTCCTCGGCCAACCTCGCCGTGCTCGCCGCCCTCGTGCCGCCCGGCGGCACCCTGCTGGGGCTCGACCTGGACGCGGGCGGCCACCTCACGCACGGCTCCCCGGCCTCGGTCACCGGACGGCACTACCGGGCCGTGCACTACGGCCTCGACGCGCACGGCCTGATCGACTACGAGCAGGTCGCCGCACTCGCCGCCGAACACCGCCCCGCCGTGCTGATCGCGGGCGCCAGCGCCTACCCCCGCACCCTGGACTTCGCCCGCTTCCGGGAGATCGCCGACTCGGTCGGCGCCTACCTCCTGGCCGACATCTCGCACATCGCGGGCCTGGTCGCCGCCGGGGAGCACCCCAGCCCCGTCGACCACGCGCACATCACCACGACCAGCACCTACAAGCAGCTCGGCGGGCCGCGCGGCGGGCTCATCCTCAGCGGCCGCGACCACCGGGCCGCCGGCCCCGACGGGCGCACTCCGCTGGACCGGCTGATGCAGCGGGCCGTCTTCCCGCAGAGCCAGGGCACCCCCGCCCCCGCCGCGATCGCCGCCAAGGCCCGCGCGTTCGCGCTCGCCGCCGAGCCCCGCTTCGCCCGCACCGCTCGGCTGACCGTCTCCGGGGCCCGCGCCCTCGCGGCCGAACTGGGGCGGCTGGGGCACCGGGTGCTCACCGGCGGCACCGACAACCACATGGTCCTGATCGACCTCCGTGACAGCCGGCTCACCGGTGTCGTCGCGGAACGGGCCCTGGAGGAGTGCGGCATCCTCGTCAACCGCAACCGCATACCGGGCGACACCCGGTCCCCGCTGGTCACGAGCGGCGTCCGGCTGGGCTGCAACATCCTCGCCCAGCGCGGTATGGGGCCGGAGCACATGCGGGAGTGCGCGGAACTCATGCACGCCGTCCTTGCCGCCACCACACCGCTGAGCGACACCGAGTACCGCGTCGACCCCCATGAGCGTGTCCAACTGCGGGAGCACGTGCGGGCGTTGTGCGCCCGCCACCCCCTGCCGCACGCGACCGTCCGGGCCGACGGCCCCGGTGCCCTCGGAACAGGAGCCGCCCTGTGAGCCCCGACACCATGACCGCCGCCCCTCTCGCCGCCTGGCCCGCCGTACTCGTCCCCGCCGACCGGCCGCGCCGCGCCGGTGCCGAACCGCGCGCCACCGGTGTGGTCCGGGGTGCCCTGGCCGGGGACGGCGCGGCGGCGGGCGACCTGCTCCTCGCCTGCTTCGCCGCCCTGCTGCACCGCCTCACCGGCCAGGACCGGATCTCCGTCGCCACCCCCGAGGGCCTCACCGGATACGCCGTCGCCGAGGACTCCACCCCGGCCGGTCTCGTCACCGGCCGTACGTCCGTGACGGCCGCCGCCGACGCGGGCACACCCCCGGTGGCGGCGGTCCTCGGCGCCGCACCGCAGGACGCCCCGCCGTACGAACTGCACCTCGCCCTGGTCCGGCGGGGTGCCGAGTGGACAGCCGAACTGCGCTACGACGAGGGGCTGTTCACCCTCGACACGGCCCGCCGCGTCCTCTCCCATCTGCGCACCCTGACCGCACACGCCGTCCAGGACCCGCACACCCCGGTGTCCCGGCTCGCCCTCCTCACCGCCGAGGAGACACACCGGGTCCTGACCGAGTGGAACGACACGTCGGCCGACCTGCCGCACTCCACCTGCCTCCACACGGCGTTCGAGGAGCGGGCCGCGGACGCTCCGGGTGCGCCCGCCGTCGTCCACGAGGGCCGCACCTGGACCTACGGCGAGGTCAACGCCGCCGCCAACCGGCTGGCCCACCGCCTCCGGGAGGCGGGCGTGGGAGCCGACGTGCGGGTCGGGCTGTGCCTGGAGCGCTCGGCCACCCTGCTCGCCGCCGTACTCGGGATTCTCAAGGCCGGTGGCGCCTACGTCCCCCTCGACCCGGACTATCCGAGCCGGCGGCTCACCACCATGCTGGAGGGCACCTCCTGCGCCGTCGTCGTCACCGACCGGCTCCGGGCCTCCGTGCTGCCCGCCCCGGCACCCGGCACCGACCGCCTCGTCGTCCTCGCCGACGGACTCCTCGACGGCACCGCCCCGGAACTCACCGGCCGTCCGGAGACCGACCCCGGGCGCACCGCCGGCCCGGACGACCTCTGCTACGTCATCCACACCTCCGGCTCGACGGGCCTTCCCAAGCCCATCGCGCTGCGCCACCGAGGCGTCGTGAACAACCTGGCGGACCTCAACTCCCGCTACGGCGTGGGCCCCTCGGACCGCGTCCTCGCCCTGTCCTCGCCGAGCTTCGACATGTCGGTGTACGAATTCCTCGGCATCACCGCCGCCGGCGGAACCGTCGTGGTGCCCGAGGCGGACCGCGCCAAGGACGTCGCGTACTGGGCCCAGCTCTTCGACCGGTTCGACGTCACCGTCTGGAACTCCGCCCCGGCCCTGCTGGAACTGGTCACGGAGCACCTGGAGCACACCGGGAGCGCGGCTCTGGCCCGGCTTCGCCTGGTCATGCTCGGCGGCGACTGGGTCCCGGTGTCCCTGCCCGACCGGGTCCGGGCGCTCGCCCCCGGCGTCCGCTTCGTCGTCCTCGGCGGCGCCACCGAGGCGTCGATCCACTCCACCCTCTACGAGGTCGTGGAGACCGACCCCGCCTGGACGAGCATCCCCTACGGCAGGCCCATGGCCAACCAGCGCGCCTATGTCCTGGACGACGCGGGGCAGCCGGTTCCGCCCGGCGTCGCCGGCGAACTCCACCTCGCCGGCACCGGCCTGGCCCGCGGCTACCTGGACCGCCCCGAGCTGACGGCCGAACGGTTCCTCGAGTGGTCGTACGGCGACGTGAGCGACCGCCTCTACCGGACCGGTGACCTGGCCCGCTGGCGCCCCGACGGTGTCCTGGAACTGCTCGGCCGCAAGGACTTCCAGGTCAAGCTGCACGGACTGCGCGTCGAACTGGGCGAGATCGAAGCCGTGCTGCGCGCCCACCCCGCGGTGCGGGAGGCCGTCGTCACGGCCAGGGAGGACGCGGCCGGCGGCCGGCACCTGGTCGGCCACGCCGTCGCCCACCCCGGTCCCGCGCCGCGACCCGACGAACTGCGCGCCCACCTGGCCAAGGCACTGCCCTCCTACATGGTGCCCGCGGCGATCCTCGTGCTGGACGAGCTGCCTCTCAACGTCAACGGCAAGCTCGACCGCAAGGCCCTCGGCGCCCTCGCCGTCACGCCGGACGAACCGGGCTCCGGCCCCGCCTCCACCGAGGCTCCGGTCGGCGCCTGGGAGGAGTACATCGCCACGGTGTGGCAGGACATCCTCGGCACCGAGCCGGTCGGCCGCGACGACGACTTCTTCGCGCTCGGCGGCGACTCCATGTCCGCCCTGCGCTGTCTGACCCGCATCGGCAACGGCCTGCGCTGGCCCGACCTGTTCCGCCACCCGACGGTCCGGGGGCTCGCCGCCCACCTCACCGCAGCCGGATGCACCCCGCCGTCCGCCTGACGCGTACCGGCCCGGTTCCCGCCCGGTGAACCGGGCCGGTCACGCCCGCGTCCCCGTACCCGCCCATGGAGGAGAAACCGTGACGGTCCACACCGACACCGACGCGCCGCCGCTCACCGCCGAGGCGTTCCGGTCCGTCTTCCGGCACCACGCGGCCGGAGTCGCCGTGGTGACCGCGCACGCCGGCCGCCCGGCCGGGTTCACGGCCACCTCGCTCTCCTCCGTGGCGGCGGCGCCGCCCACCGTCTCGTTCTCGATGAGCACCGCCTCGTCGAGCTGGCCCGTCTTCCGGGAGGCGTCCCACGTCGGGGTGCACATCCTCGCGGAGAGCCAGCGGGACCTCGCGGCGACCTTCGCCGCCGGCGGACCGGACCGCTTCGCCGCACCGACCCGCTGGCGGCGGGGCCCGCACGGTGTCCCGCTGCTGGACGGCGTACTGGCCTGGCTGGTGTGCCGGGTCGAGGCGGCCGTCCCCGCGGGAGAGCACCGGCTGATCGTCGCCCGCGCCCTCACGGTCGAACCCCCTTCCGGCGGCCGCCCGCTGCTGTACCACGACCGGGCCTACGCCCGGCTCAGCGAGGGATGACCTTCCGGCGGCTACCAGGGCAGCACCCCCGCCTGCTCCTGGAAGGTCCCGCTCACCTTCTTCTCGCACGCCAGCCGCACGATCACCTCCGCGCCCTCCGCCACGCTCCGCGTCCCCGTGTGGTGGTTGAGGTCCGTCGCCGTGAAGCCGGGGTCCGCCGCGTTGATGCGCAGGTTGGGGAACGCCTTCGCGTACTGCACGGTCAGCATGTTCAGGGCGGCCTTGGAGGCGGGGTAGGAGAGGTCGGGGTAGAAGTGCTCCGGGGCGGACGGGTCGGCGAGGGCGCGGGTGAGGGCCAGGCCGCTGCTGACGTTGACCACGACCGGGTCGGGGGAGCGGAGGAGGAGGGGGAGGAACGCCTGCAGGACGCGGACCGGGCCGAAGACGTTCGTCTCGAAGACCTCCCGGACGTCGTCCGCCGTGACCGCCGCCGGGTCGACGAAGCCGCCGTCCGGGCGGCGCGGCTCGATGCCGGCGTTGTTGACCAGGACGTCCAGGCCGCCCGCCGCCTCCAGCGTGCGGACCGCCGCCAGGACGGACGCGTCGTCGGTCACGTCGAGCCGGACGAAGGACGCGCCCAGTTCCCCGGCCGCCCGCCTGCCCCGCTCCTCGTCGCGGGCGCCCACGTACACGGTGTGGCCCTCGGCCAGCAGGCGGCGGGCGGTCTCGAAGCCGAGGCCCTTGTTCGCTCCGGTGATCAGTGTGTTCGTCATGGTTCCAGCCTCCGCCGCCCGCCCGTCGGCAGCCAGAGGGCCGGTTTTCCTGGGACTGGTGGTACCAGGCGGGCGTACGCCCCGCGCGGCACACTGGACCGTATGGCGAGCGCGGAACTCGGGACGGCGATCCACCGCTGGCGGGACAGGCTCCCGCCGGGCGAGGCGGGGCTGCCTCCGGGCGGCCGCAGGCGGGCCTCCGGGCTGCGGCGGGAGGAGCTGGCCCAGCTCGCCGGGATCTCCGTCGACTACGTGACCCGGCTGGAGCAGGGCCGCGCCACCAACCCCTCCTCCCAGGTCGTGGAGGCGCTCACCCGGGCGCTGCGCCTGTCGGCGGCCGAGCGGGACCACCTGTACCGGCTCGCCCAGCTCGTACGGCCGGTGGACGGCGCGATCTCCGACCATCTCC
>NZ_MUNH01000433.1:0-1310 GCF_002154615.1 Streptomyces recifensis | reverse complement strand
CACGGCGGTCGTCACGGCGGAAGTCACCACGGCTGTCGTCACGACGGAAGGACGGACGGTCACCGGAGCGCTCGTCACGACGGAAGGACGGACGGTCCCCACCACGACGGTCGTCATCGCGGCGGAACGACGGACGGTCGCCGGAGCGCTCGTCGCGGCCGCGGAACCCGCCACGGTCGTCACCACGGCGGTCGTCACGGCGGAAGTCACCACGGCTGTCATCACGACGGAAGGACGGACGGTCACCGGAGCGCTCGTCACGACGGAAGGACGGACGGTCCCCACCACGACGGTCGTCATCGCGGCGGAAGGACGGGCGATCGCCGGAGCGCTCGTCACGGCGGAACGGGGGACGGTCGCCCCCGCGGTCGTCACGGCCGCGGAACCCGCCACGGTCATCGCCACGGCGGTCGTCACGGCGGTCGTCGCGGCGGAAGTCACCACGGCTGTCATCACGACGGAAGGACGGACGGTCGCCGGAGCGCTCGTCACGACGGAACGAGGGACGGTCACCACCACGGTCGTCACGGCCACGGAACCCACCGCGGTCGTCACCACGACGGTCGTCGCGGCGGAAGTCACCACGGCTGTCGTCACGACGGAACGAGGGGCGGTCGCCCGAGCGCTCGTCACGACGGAAGGACGGACGGTCGCCGCCACGACGGTCGTCATCGCGGCGGAACGCGGGACGGTCGCCACCACGGTCGTCACGGCCCCGGAAACCGCCACGGTCGCCACCACGGCTGTCCTCACGGCGGAATGACGGACGGTCATCGCGGCGGAAGCCGCCGCGGTCGCCGCGGTCGCCACCACGGTCACCGCCGCGGTCGTCGCGGCGGAAGGAGGGACGGTCGCCGCCACGACGGTCGTCGCCCCGGTCGTTGGACCGACGCGGGCCGCCGCGGTAGCCGCCACGATCACCGCGGTCACCACTGTCCCGTCGCCGCTGATCGCGCTCCGGTCGGTCGTCGGGAGAGTTGGTGGACATCGGGTGACTCCTGTCTTCGGGTACCACAAGCATTGTAAAAACAAAAGGACCCCTGGTCCCAGCTGAACGCTGGGACCAGGGGTCCTCCAAAGATTGTTCGGCGGCGTCCTACTCTCCCACAGGGTCCCCCCTGCAGTACCATCGGCGCTGTGAGGCTTAGCTTCCGGGTTCGGAATGTAACCGGGCGTTTCCCTCACGCTATGACCACCGAAACCTTAATGGTTTCGAGCGAACAAGCACACTTTTTATTTGTGAGTTCGAGTTCAGCTCTGAACCGGCAACTGTTCGTTGCCTCAGAACTTACACAGTGGACGCGAGCAAC
>NZ_MUNH01000432.1:0-548 GCF_002154615.1 Streptomyces recifensis | reverse complement strand
CCGCACCCCGCTGCCCCAGGTCATGAACGGCACGCCCGCGCCCCCGCAACCGTTGTCGCTGGTCAGGAAGTACTGGTTGTAGCTGCCGGGGTAGGCCAGCGCGGCCCCGTTGATAACGATGTCCTGTCCGACACCGTTGTACAGCTGCTCGTAGTGGATGTGCGGGCCGGTGGAGTTGCCGGTGCTCCCGGTGGTCCCGATCTGCTGGCCCTGCTCGACGTGCGCGCCGTCGGCGACGCTGTAGGCGGACAGGTGGAAGTAGTAGGTGCGCCAGCCTCCGCCGTGCTCGATGGCTATGTAGTTGCCCGCGCCGCTCGCCTGGTAGTACCGGTAGGCGGTGCCCGCGGCGGAGGCGAGGACCGGGGTTCCGTTGGTGGTGCCGCCGTCGGCGCGGACGAAGTCCAGTGCGCGGCGGACCTCGGCCGAGTGGTGGCTGTAGGTCCACTTCTGACCGCACGGGTAGGGGGCCTTGAAGTTCGGGGCCGCCGCCACCGTGCTGGTGGTGGAGGCGGCGCCGGCCGGCTGGACCGGGAGGAGCAGCAGGCCGG
>NZ_MUNH01000431.1:0-8893 GCF_002154615.1 Streptomyces recifensis | reverse complement strand
GTTCTCACCCCGCGTCGCCGCCGCCGAAGGCTCCCTGGACGCCCCGCGCGGGGGCAGCTCCTGGTCCGGGCGGCCGCTGCTCGGGGTGTCCTGCTGGGTGTAGGCCGGGGTCGTGCCCCGCGTCGGCGTCGGCTCGAACCGGGTCCAGCCCACGCCCTGGAAGTACAGCTCCGGCCAGGCGTGCGCGTCCTTCAGGCTCACCGACACCGAGCCGTCCCCCTGCGGGGTGCCCGGCGCGAACCCCACCGCCACCCTGGCCGGAATGCCCAGCGTGCGGGCCATCGCCGCCATGGCGAAGGAGAAGTGGACGCAGAACCCCTCCTTCTTCTTGAGGAAGTTGGCGATCGCGTCGGCGCCCCGGCCCACCTGCACCTCGGTGTCGTACCGGAAGCCGCCGTCCACCGAGAACCAGTCCTGGAGCCGTACCGCCTCCTCGTAGTGGTTGCGGGCCCCGGAGGTGACCTTCTCGGCGGTCCGCGCCACCACGTCCGGCAGCCGGGACGGCACCCGCGTGTACTCCCGCTCCAGCGCGGCCGGCGGCTTCGGGGCCTCGGCGAGCTGCTTCGCGGTCGGCCGCAGATCCAGGCTGGTGACCTGGTAGGTCTCGCCCCGCGTGGTCTGGCCGTGGTCGCCCACCAGGGTCATGCCGACCGGCTCGTACCGCCAGTTGCCGTCGATCCGGACGCCGCTCGGTGGATACGGCATCGGCAGCCAGTCCTGGGCGTACCAGTCCGCCGCCGTGATCACCGTGCGCAGCGTGGTCCGCCTGACGTCGTCGCTCAGGCCGACCGGGGCCGGGAAGACGCCGGGCACCGCGGCGATGCGGCGCTGGGACGGCTTCCAGTCGGTGCCGTCGAAGTCGTCCAGGGACACTATCCGCACGTACATGTCCGGCACTTCGCCGGAGCTGGGCCGCAGGGAGAGCACCTCGCGGTCGTCGTCCACGTTCAGGCTGTCCCGCAGCGACACCAGGGGGTTCACCGCCGAGATCGTGCCGCCCCGGCCGTTGCCCGCGCCGACGCCCGGTCCCGCCCGGCCCAGCAGGCCGCCGTGCAGCGTCGGCAGGGCCAGCGGCACCACCAGGGCCACGCCCAGCGCCACCGCGCCGATCCGGCGGCCGGTGCGCGCCGGTGCCGTCAACCCGCCCGCCGGGGCACCCGCGCGCGAGGTGCCGCCGAAGACCCGGCCCCACTGGGCGAGCCGCTCCCGGCCCTCCGCGAGCAGCAGCATCAGATAACCGGCCGCCGCCACCAGGAACCACAGCCAGTCCGCGGCCCCGTCCGACAGCCCGGCCGCCACGGAGTACAGCGCCAGCAGGGGCAGCCCCGCCGGGGCCGCCCGCCGGAAGGACACCGCGAGGGTGTCCACCAGCAGATGCACCAGCAGCACCCCGCCGACCAGCAGCAGCCGGATGCCGTCGGTCAGCGGCGCGGGGATCGCGTAGCGGCTCACATCGTCCGCGCCCTGCCCGAACAACGCCCCGAACCGCCAGAACGCGTCCGGCCCCGGCAGCAGCCCGCCCAGCGCCTCGGCCCGCGCGAAGACCAGCGTCAGCAGCACCAGTGTCACCAGCAGTTGCGCCAGCAGCGTCAGCGACCGGGACAGCGGAACCCGCCTGGCCGCGGTGCCCACGCCCGCCTGCACGGCCACCAGCAGCGCCGACAGCAGCAGCCAGGTGGGGCCGTCGACCAGCGGCAGCAGGGCCGAGGACGCCATCAGCGTCGCCGCCGCCGCGCACAGCGCCAGTCGTGCCCGTCCGCTCATCCCCGTGCCTTCCCGCTCAGCGCGGCCGGCCCCGGCCGCTCCCGGTCCGCCTGCCGCCACAGCTCCTCCAGCGAGGCCCCGCGCGGCACGCCCAGCGCCGTCCAGCCGCCCTCGCGCAGCACCCTCAGCCGCTGGGGGAGCGGGGCGTTCGGCTCGGGCACCGCCGTCGGCTCGCGCGTCCAGGCGTCCGGGTCCATCACGAAGGCGACCGCGCCGCCGCGCCCGCGCATCCGGGCCACCGAGGCCGCCTGTCCGCCGTCCAGATCACCGAGGAAGGCGACCAGCAGCCCGTCGTGCCCGTCCCGCAGCACGTCGTACGCGCCCGCCAGGTCGGCGCCGTCGGAGTGGTCGATCACCGCGAGGGTGTCCATCATCAGCGCGGCCGCCGCCGCCCGCTCGTGCCCCGAGCCGCCCTCACCGGACACCGTCACCCCGAAGTCCGTCAGCAGCCGCACCGAGAACCCCCGCTCCAGCAGATGCGCCACCACCGAGGCGGCCCCCGACACCGCCCACTCGAAGGCCGAGCCGGGGCCCGCGCCCTCGTAGGCCGCCGCGCGGGTGTCCAGCAGCACCGTGCAGCGCGAGCGGCGGGGCTGCTCCTCGCGGCGCACCATCAGCTCGCCGTGCTTGGCGGTGGAGCGCCAGTGCACCCGGCGCAGGTCGTCACCGTGCCGGTAGCCGCGCGGGATCACGTCGTCCTCGCCGGCCAGCGCCAGCGAGCGCTGCCGCCCGTCGCCGTGCCCGAGCGCCTCCCCGCCGAACCGCACCGGCGGCAGTGGCTCCACCCTGGGCAGCACCGTGAGGGTGTCGTACGCCGAGAAGGACCGGGTCAGCTCGCACATCCCGAACGGGTCGCTCAGCCGCACCTGGAGCGGGCCGAGCCGGTATCTGCCGCGCAGGTCCGAGCGCACCCGGTAGGACACCTCGCGGTGGCCGCCCGGCTCGACCCGGTCCAGCACGAAGCGCGGGCGGGGCCCCAGTACGTACGGCACCCGGTCCTGGAGCATCAGCAGGCCGGTGGGCAGGCGGGAGACGTTGTCCACCCTGAGCCGGACCCGCGCCTCCCCGGCCGCGGGCACCCGTGCGGGGGCGAGGCCGCGCTCGGCGGTCACCCGGTGCCGGGTGCGGTGCAGGACGCCCGCGCAGAGCAGCGGCAGCGCCGCCAGCAGCAGCCCGACCCGCAGCAGGTCGTCCTGGCCGAGCACGTAGGCGCAGATCGCGGCCGCGATCCCGGCGGCCAGGAAGGAGCGCCCGCGGGTGGTGAGACCCGACAGCGTCGCGCGCACCCCGCCCCGCCCCCCGGCGGACATCACAGACCCCGGGGAGACCGCAGCGGCCGCGGGGGAAGGGCCGGCGAGGCGTCCAGGCCGTCGTAGCCGCTCTGCCGGCCGGTGGTGGGCACGGCCGTGTGCTGGATGATCTCCCGCACCACGTCCTCGGCCGTCCGCCCGTTGAGCTGGGCCTCCGAGGTGGGCAGCAGCCGGTGGGCCAGCACGGGCGACGCGAGCGCCTGGAGGTCGTCCGGCAGCGCGTACTCCCGGCCCTCCAGGGCGGCGGACGCCTTCGCCGCGCGCAGCAGGTGCAGCGTCGCGCGCGGCGAGGCGCCGAGTCTGAGGTCGGGGTGGACGCGGGTGGCGGCGACCAGCTCCACCGCGTACCGCCGCACAGCCTCCGAGACGTGCACCGTGCGCACCGTCTCGATCAGCTTCACGATCTCGTGCGCGTGCGCCACCGGCGCCAGGTCCTCCAGCGGAGAGGCGCCGCCGTGCACGTCCAGCATCCGCAGCTCGGCCTCGACGCTGGGGTAGCCCACGGAGACACGGGCCATGAAGCGGTCGCGCTGGGCCTCGGGCAGCGGGTACGTGCCCTCCATCTCGACCGGGTTCTGCGTCGCCACCACCATGAAGGGGCTCGGCAGTTCGTAGCTGTGGCCGTCGATGGTGACCTGGCGCTCCTCCATGGACTCCAGCAGCGCCGACTGGGTCTTGGGGGAGGCCCGGTTGATCTCGTCGCCGATCACGATCTGCGCGAAGATCGCCCCCGGCTTGAACTCGAAATCACCGCCCCGCTGGTCCCAGATGGAGACCCCGGTGATGTCCGAGGGCAGCAGGTCGGGGGTGAACTGGATGCGCCGCACCGAGCAGTCGATGGACCGCGCCAGCGCCTTGGCCAGCATGGTCTTGCCCACGCCGGGGACGTCCTCGATCAGCAGATGCCCCTCGGCGAGCAGCACGGTCAGCGCGAGCCGTACGACCTCGGGCTTGCCCTCGATCACGTCCTCCACCGAAGCGCGGACACGCTCCGCGGTGGCGGTCAGATCCCGCCCCGCGCCCGACTCCGTCCGAGCGGGGACGCCCCCCTGGCTCGCCCGATCGTCATAGGTCGTCACCCGGCCCTCCTCGGCCCGTCATCACCCGGGGCCTGTGCACGCGAGCGCGACCGGCCCACCCCGGAACTGCGACGCCGCGCGGACCAGGCCGCGCGCCGTCACACCCCGCATTCTTGCCGCCGTTACGGATTCGTGTCACCGCCTGTGGACAACTGCCCCCGTGATGCCGGGCTTGCGGCCCTTTCACCCCCCGCTACGAGGGGGGGAGGAGGGCCGCTGGGGCGTCAGGCCGACTTCGCGGCGCCGCCGTCGGCCGGGTCGATCTCACGGAGCAGACCGGTGCGCACGTCGAAGACGAAGCCGCGCACGTCGTCGGTGTGCAGCAGGAAGGGGGAGGTACGCACCCGCTGCATCGACTGCCGTACGTCCTGGTCCACATCCCGGAACGCCTCCACCGCCCACGGCGGGCGCTGGCCGACCTCCATCTCCAGGTCGTGCCGGAACTCCTCGGTGAGGGACTCCAGACCGCACCCGGTGTGGTGGATCAGGACCACGCTGCGGGTGCCCAGCGCGCGCTGACTGATGGTCAGCGAACGGATCACGTCGTCGGTGACCACGCCGCCCGCGTTGCGGATCGTGTGACAGTCGCCCAGCTCCAGGCCGAGCGCGGCGTGCAGGTCGAGGCGGGCGTCCATGCAGGCCACGACGGCGACCTGGAGCACCGGACGCGCGTCCATGCCGGGGTCGGTGAATTCGCTCGCATATGTCTGGTTGGCGTCGACCAGGCGGTCCGTCACGCTGCCGTCACCCGTTATGGCGCCGTCGGACCCGGTCGGAACTGCTGCGGAAGTCGTCATGCCCCCGACGTTACTGGTCACCGGTGTCCCCGGCCTGCTGTGGACGGCCACAAAGAACCGCTTCGTGGCTTGTTGTGAGCTAACCCACACGGAGCGCGAACCTCCGCCGGACGGGTGAATCCCGGCGAATCGCGGGGCCCGCCCGGAAGCCGTACGCGACGCGCAGGCCGGTTGATTGACCGCGACACAGGGTGGACTAAAGTGACGCGAAGCGGGAGGCGCGGCTCTTCCCGCTGGTGAAACCCCCGGAGATCCCGGCATCCGTCCGGACCGTCTCCCCGCGTGCGCGGCGCGTACGTGCGGCTCGGCCTCCTCCCGCTCCCGGCCGGCTGACGCTTCCGGCGCCGGCGGGCCTCCCCTTCACGGAGCGGGCGGGGACCCGGCGGTGCGTACCGCCCGCCGGAATGAGAGGCCCCCTTGACCGAGAGTCGACACGTCCCGGTGATGCTCCAGCGGTGCCTGGACCTGCTGGCGCCCGCCCTGGAGCGGCCGGGAGCGGTGGTCGTCGACTGCACCCTCGGCCTCGGCGGCCACAGCGAGGCACTGCTGGCCCGCTTCCCCGAGGCCCGGCTGATCGGCCTCGACCGGGACAAGGAAGCCCTCCGCCTGTCCGGCGAACGCCTCGCCCCCTACGGCGACCGCGCCACCCTGGTGCACGCCGTCTACGACGAACTCCCCGAGGTACTCGACCGCCTGAGCATCCCGTCCGTCCAGGGCGTCCTCTTCGACCTCGGCGTCTCCTCCATGCAGCTGGACGAGGCCGACCGCGGCTTCGCCTACGCCCAGGACGCCCCGCTCGACATGCGCATGGACCAGACGACCGGCATCAGCGCCGCCGAGGTCCTCAACACCTACCCGGCCGGCGAACTGGTGCGCATCCTGCGCGCGTACGGCGAGGAGAAGCAGGCCAAGCGGATCGTCTCGGCGGTCGTCCGCGAGCGCGAGAAGGAGCCGTTCACCAACAGCGCCCGCCTGGTCGAGCTGATCCGGGACGCCCTGCCGCAGGCCGCCAAGCGCACCGGCGGCAACCCGGCCAAGCGCACCTTCCAGGCCCTGCGTATCGAGGTCAACGGCGAACTCTCCGTACTCGAACGGGCCGTACCGGCGGCGGTGAAGGCGCTCGCGGTCGGCGGGCGGATCGCCGTGCTGTCGTACCAGTCGCTGGAGGACCGGCTGGTCAAGCAGGTCTTCGCGGCCGGCGCCGCCACCACCGCGCCGCCCGGACTGCCCGTGGTGCCCGAGCGCTACCAGCCGCGCCTCAAGCTCCTCACCCGCGGTGCCGAACTGCCCACCGAGGAGGAGATCGTCGAGAACCGCCGGGCCGCCCCGGCCAGGCTGCGCGGCGTCGAGCGCATCAGGGAGGACGCCGAGTGAACGAACGGGGCCGGCCGGGTGCCACGACCCGCCGGGAGGGACAGTGAGCAGCAAGCCCGCACCTCGGGGGAGGGCGGCCCGGCTCGCCCGGCTCATCCCCGCCGGCCGCGCCCGCGCGGCCCGCACCCCCTTCGTCCTCCTCGTCGTACTGCTCCTCGGCGGCGGGCTCCTCGGCCTGCTGGTGCTCAACTCCGCGCTCAGCGAAGGATCGTTCGAGCTGGACGACATACAGCGCCGGACCAAGAGCCTCACCGACGAGGAACAGGCCCTCCAGCGGGACATCGACGCCTACTCCGCGCCCGACGCCCTCCAGCGCCGCGCCCGCGAACTCGGCATGGTCCCCGGCGGCGACCCCGCCTTCCTCGATCCTGACGGCAGCGTCAAGGGCGTTCCGAGTCCGGCCCCCCGCTCCGCCGCCCTCACCGGCCCCCTGACCGGCGGCTGCTGCGGCCTGGCCGGCAACTTCGGCTTCGAAAGGGGCCACTTCGACATCTCCCGCACCTGCGCGGAGGACCAGCTCCTCCCTGCCCTCCACTCCGCCCCCGAGAGCGCGGCGGTCCTGGCGGACGGCTACTCCTGCCGGACCCAGATCGAGCAACTGACGGGGATACGGGCCCGGCATCTGGCAGAGGTACTGGCGGAGGGGCTGGACAGGGAGGAGCGGGAGTGAGCCAGGGGCGGGGGTGGTTCACGGTCCGCCCCGCGTGCAGGGGCTGCGCGCAGCGGTGGCGGATACGGGACGTCGGCGGTGGTTCGGCCCCGGGGGCGGGCGGTGAGGATCGTAGGGTGACCGGATCTGCCAGCGCGAAGGAGTCCTCCGTATGACCCTCACCCTGCGCCCCGTGAGCCGCACCGAGCACCTGGCCTTCGTGGGTTCGCGGTCCTCGGTCAGCCATATGCAGGTGCCGTCGTGGGGGGAGGTGAAGCCCGACTGGCGGGCGGAGAGCCTCGGGTGGTTCGACGAGGAAGGGCGGATCGTGGGGGCGGGGCTGGTGCTGTTGCGGCCGTTGCCCAAGGTGAAGCGGTATCTGGCGTATCTGCCGGAGGGGCCGGTGATCGACTGGCACGCGGACGGCTTGGAGCGCTGGCTGGAACCGATGCTGGCGCACCTCAGGGCGCGGGGGGCGTTCTCGGTCAAGATGGGCCCGCCGGTGGTGGCGCGGCGCTGGAGTCCGGAGGCGGTCAAGGCCGCCATTGCCGACCCGGCCGCACACCGGCTCCGGGACGCCGAGCCGACCTGGCAGGACCCGCGCGCCCAGGCCCTCGCCGACCGGCTGCGCGGTATGGGATGGCGGCAGAGCGAGCCGGACGCGGAGGAGGGCTTCGCGGTGGGGCAGCCCCGGTACGTGTGCCAGGTGCCGTTCGCCGGGCGGTCGCTGGAGGAGATTCACGGCGGGCTCAACCAGCAGTGGCGGCGCAACATCAAGAAGGCCGAGAAGGCGGGCGTGAAGGTGGTGCGCGGCGGCGCGGACGACCTGCCGGTGTTCTACGAGCTGTACCGGGAGACGGCCGAGCGCGACCGTTTCATCCCGCGTCCGCTGGCCTATTTCCAGCGGATGTGGACCGCGCTCGCCCACGAGGACCCCGACCGCATGCGGCTGTACCTCGCCCACCACGACGGGGAGGTGCTGGCGGCGGCGACGATGCTGATCGTGGGCAGCCACGTCTGGTACTCGTACGGCGCCTCCACCGCCCGCAAGCGGGAGGTGCAGCCCAACAACGCCATGCAGTGGCGGATGATGTCCGACGCCCATGAGCTGGGCGCGCACGTCTACGACTTCCGGGGCATCACCGACACCCTGGAGGAGTCCAACCACCTGCTCGGCCTGCTCCGCTTCAAGGTCGGCGCGGGCGGCGAGGCGGCGGAGTACGTGGGGGAGTGGGACTTCCCGCTGAACAAGGTGCTGCACAAGGCGTTCGACCTGTACATGGCCCGCCGCTGAGGCACCGGCCCGCCGGTCCCTGATCTCAGAATCCAAGACACCGCCTGCGTACAGTGGCATAAGGGTTCACACACCTGACGGAGGTCCATTACCGTGGACCGGGAAGTACATCGAGGTGTACGAATGAAGCCCACTCCCGCCGCTCCCCAGGACAGCCCGTGACCACCGTCCGTACCTCCGCCCCGGCCAAGACCCCCCTCACTCCGGACTCCCCTGGCCGGTTCGGCTCGCTGGGGCCGGTCGGGCTGGTGCTGGCCGGCGGGATATCGGTCCAGTTCGGCGGGGCGCTCGCGGTGACGCTGATGCCCCGCGCGGGCGCGCTCGGCGTGGTGACGCTGCGCCTGGTGGCGGCGGCCGTCGTGCTGCTGGTGGTGTGCCGGCCCCGGCTGCGGGGGCACTCCCGTACCGACTGGGGGACGGTGATCGTCTTCGGTCTCACCATGGCCGGGATGAACGGCCTCTTCTACCAGGCGGTCGCCCGTATCCCGCTCGGTCTCGCGGTCACCCTGGAAGTCCTCGGACCGCTCGCCCTGTCCGTCTTCGCCTCCCGCCGCCCAGAAGGAAGACGCCTGCCAGGGCGAGGGCCGCCCACACGGCGTTGATCGCGCGGCGGGAGGCGAAGACGG
>NZ_MUNH01000430.1:0-6709 GCF_002154615.1 Streptomyces recifensis | reverse complement strand
CTTCCGCACCGCCACGGGCGGCGGCGAGGGCCTTGCGGGCGCCCGTGGCGGTGCGGAAGCGGGCCGCGGGGTCGGGCTGGAGCATGGTGGCGATCACCTGCCACAGCGGCTCGGGCACCCGCGCGGGCGCGCCCGGCGTCCCGTGCTCGAGGAAGTACCGGACGATCTCCTTGCCGTCCGGCTTGGCCCCCTCCAGCAGATACAGGGCGACCAGCCCCACCGCGAACAGGTCACCGGGGAAGTCGGGTTCGGCCCCCAGCAGCTGCTCGGGCGCCAGATAACCCGGCGTACCGACCACGAGGTTGGTCTCGGTCAGCCGGGGCTCCCCGAACCGCATGGCGATGCCGAAGTCGGACAGCCGCAGCCGGGGCCGGCCCGTGCCGGTGGCCTCCAGCAGCACGTTGGCGGGCTTGATGTCCCGGTGCACGACCCCCTCGGCGTGCACGGCACCCAGCCCGGACAGCAACTGGTCCAGGAGAGTGCACACGAACACCGGCGGAAGAGGACCGTAGTCGTTGATCAGATGGACCAGGGAGCCACCGGCCACCAGGTCCATGGTGAACAGGACCTGGTCGTCGTCGGCCGCCCAGCTCGCCGGCGCGAGCACATGCGGATGATCGATGCGCAGCGCCTGCTCGCGCACGAAGCGCAGCAGGGTGTGGGCGTCGCGCTGCTGAAGCACCTTGGCGGCGACATAGCGCCGTCTGCGGTGGTCCCAGGCGCGCCACACCGCGCCCACACCGCCACGCCCGATCGGGTCGGCCAGCTCGTACCGGCCCGCGAACACCTCACCCATGACCGTGCAGCTCCTCCCCCTGGTGTGCTGCCCCGGCCCGTGGGACCGGGCCCGGTGCCGGACCTCCTCCGGACCGGGCCGGGGGTCAGCTCTGGTGGGACTGGTAGTGCGCGACCGCGTCGGCGGTGCGGCCCGCGCCGTAGACCCGGAGGAACTCTGCCAGTTCGGGGTGGGTCGGGGCGAGGGTGTCCGCGGCGTCGATGATGTCCCCGGCGGCGGCGACGGAACGCAGCAGTGACTGGATCTCCCGCACGACCCGCTTGACCGTGGGCGCACCGGAACTGCTCGTCGTCGTGGTGGTGTTGCTCAGCACCGAGCCCCCTTGGGACTTCTTGATCTCGTCCATGCGGTCGGTCGCCTCGGCCGCGCTCACACTGCCGTCCGCCACCTGCGCCGCCAGCTCCTGAAGCAACTGCACCCGCTGCACGACCGCCGGATTGCCGATCTTGGCCCGCTGGCCGCTCATGAGCTGCGACAGCATCGGAGCCGACAGCCCCAGCGCGGCGGCGAGCCGGGCCTGGTTGAGCCCGAGATCGTCGATGAGCTTACGGAAGAGCGCCCCCAACGGCTCCCCGTACCAGTTCCGCTGGAGCTCCCGCGCTCTCGCGGTGGCTTCCTGCTGTGCGGCATCCATTGCGTCTCCCCATCGCTTCCCCAGAAACCGTGGTTCGCTGAAGCGAACCACGTCGAGCATCCTACGGAGCGGGGTGATTCGCGGGGACCCCCAATCTTTTTGCGGGATACGGGGGGTGAACCGGTACTCTGGTCTGCGACGCCCGCCAGGAGCCCGTTCTCCCGTCGGTCGTTCCCTTCCGGGGCCTTAGCTCAGTTGGTAGAGCGCTGTCTTTGCATGGCAGATGTCAGGGGTTCGACTCCCCTAGGCTCCACAACGAAAAACCCCCTCCGATCTGCGGAAACGCAGTGCGGAGGGGGTTTTCTCGTGCCGCCGTGGGGACGGGGGCTCGGGGCCTGGCGGGCGCTGTTTCACGTGAAACGGCCTGCGGTGCCCGTGACTTGGGGCGTCAGGTCAGCGGTTCTCGTCGCCCTCGACGTCGTCCTCGACCTGCTTTGCCTGGACCTCCGGGTCCAGGACGGAGGTGCCGGTGCCGTCGACCGAGTGGAGGCGGGCGGAGTCCGACATTTCCGTGGCGGCCGGGGGCTCGACCAGCCAGTCCGGGTTGGCCTGGCGGTCCCACCACTGCCAGACGGCGTAGGCGCCGCCCGCGAGCAGGCTGGCCAGGGCCACGTACTTCAACGTCCGGCCGGTGCGGCCGCGGCGCTCGTTGCGGCGGGCCAGCTTCTTGATCTCCTTGGCCGACACATTGCCCCGCAGGGCGACCAGGGCGGCTGCGCTGCGCGCCGCGGCCTCGTCGTACACCGGGGTGGCGGCGGCCACGGCCTGCTCGATCTTGGGGCGGGAGTACACCGCCGCCTGCTTGGCAGCCTTGCGGGTCAGCTTGGCGGCGTCCTGTGCCGCCTGATCGACCTTCGGCGGCACGTGGGAGAGTGCTCGCTCCACCTGCGGGGCGAGCTTGGCGTCGTACTGAAGGCGGGCCTGGTCGGCCGCCTGCGAGACCACGGGCGCCAGCCGTACACGTGCCTCCTGCGTGTAATGAGCGGCACGCTCCTTGGCCGTGTCGGCATAGGGCGCCACCACGTCCGCTGCGTGCAGCACGCTGTCCTTGGCCGAACCGGTCGCGGCGCGCACGCTGTCGATGCGGGTCACGGGAACCTCCTCCTCGGTGGCGGTACGGTATTTCGACTGTCCACCCTGTTACGGATCATGCCTGTCGGTGGCCCACACAGCATGTGTGGACGGGCATACGGGTGCCGATCTCTGGCGAAGCGGTGAAATTCCGGGCAACCGGCCCCGCTCACGACCCTGCCACGATTCGCCGCCGGGCGCCGCCCATACGGGCCGAACTCGCCGTCACCCGCCCGGTTCGGAGCCACCGGGAGCGTGCGAGGATCGGGGGCGAACGGAAAGACAACGGAAGGCAGACCGTGGCCGAGCAGCTTTACGCCACCCTGAAGACCAACCACGGCGACATCAAGATCAGGCTGTTCCCGAACCACGCGCCGGCCACGGTCAGGAACTTCGTCGAGCTGGCCCGGGGCGAGCGCTCCTGGAAGCACCCGGGGACCGGCGTCGAGAGCACGGACCGGCTCTACGACGGCACCACCTTCCACCGGGTGATCAGCGGCTTCATGCTCCAGGGCGGCGATCCGCTCGGCACCGGCATCGGCGGCCCCGGCTACCAGTTCCCGGACGAGTTCCACCCCGACCTGTCCTTCAACAAGCCCTATCTGCTCGCCATGGCCAACGCCGGGCCGGGTACCAACGGCTCGCAGTTCTTCATCACGGTCTCCCCGACCACCTGGCTGAACCGCAAGCACACCATTTTCGGCGAGGTCGCCGACACGGCCAGCCAGAAGGTCGTCGACGCCATCGCCGCCGTCCCCACCGGCCGCAACGACCGCCCGGTCGAGGACGTGGTGATCGAGTCCGTGGTGGTGGAGAAGACCGAGGGCTGATCGGCGGCCGGTGACTTCCGCACAGGGAACCAAATGCCCCTCTCGTCCGTAAGGATGGGCGGGGGCGCTGCCGTGCCCCCGCAGTGACGACGGACGACGCGAGGGACGAAGGGGAACTCATGGACCAGGCAGCGGCCGACGCCCCGGGCGCCCGCGGCGTGCCCGTCTGCTACCGGCATCCGGACCGGGAGACCGGCGTGCGCTGCACCCGCTGCGACCGGCCGATCTGCCCGGAGTGCATGGTCGACGCCTCCGTCGGCTTCCAGTGTCCCGACTGCGCGCGCGGCGGCACCCCCGCCTCGGGCGGCACCGCGTCCGCGCCGGCCGACACCCGCCCCCGCACCCTCGCGGGCGGCACCCTCACCCGCGATCCCCGCCTGGTCACCAAGGTCCTCATCGGGCTGAACCTGGCCCTTTTCCTGGTGAAGCTCTCCCTGGGCGACGTCTTCACCAACCAGCTCGACCTGATCGGCCGCGCCTACGCCCCCCATCTCACCGGCATCCAGGGCGTGGCCGAGGGGCAGTGGTACCGGCTGCTGACCTCGATGTTCCTGCACAGCGGCTATGTGCACATCCTCTTCAACATGCTCAGCCTGTGGTGGATCGGCGGCCCGCTCGAAGCCGCCCTCGGCCGCGCCCGCTACCTCACGCTGTACCTGGTCTGCGGCCTGGCCGGCGGCGCGCTCACCTATCTGCTGGCCGCGCCCAACCAGCCCTCGCTGGGCGCCTCCGGGGCGATCTTCGGACTGTTCGGCGCCACCGCGGTGCTGATGCGCCGCCTCCGCTACGAGATGCGGCCGGTCATCGTGCTGCTGGTGGTCAACCTGATCATCACGTTCGGGGTGCCGGGCATCGCCTGGCAGGCGCACATCGGCGGGCTCGTCGCCGGAGTCGTCGTGGGGTACGCGATGATCCACGCCCCACGTGAGCGACGGGCGCTGATCCAGTACGGGGCCTGTGCGCTGGTGCTCCTGGTGGTGGCCGTTCTCACCCTGGTGAGAACGCTCCAGCTCACCTGAGCCCGAACCGTTGTCCACAGTCTGTGCCCGATCTTGTGCACACGGTGCGGGAACAACCGTGCCCCCTGCCGCTCGGATGTGAATCCGCAGGTCAGACAGGGGGCGTGAGGTGGGGCGCCGGTCGTCGGATGGTGTTTCCGGCGTCAACCGGGGATTAGTTATCCACAGATCGTATTCCTTTTCCCCAGGGGGGTGTGGATACTTCGTTGGCCTGTGGATAACTCAGTGGAGGGCCGTGGGCAGAGGTCGCCGGAACCGGGTGCGGGGCCCGGTCACTTCCACTGGGTGGAGACGCCGAAGCCCGCCGCGATGAAGCCGAAGCCGACGACGATGTTCCAGTTGTCCAGGCTGTCGATCGGCAGCGAGCCGTCGGTCACGTAGAACACCACGATCCACGCCAGGCCGATGAGGAACATGGCCAGCATGACGGGCGCGACCCAGGCGCTGTTGGTGAGCTTGATGGCCTGCGCCTGCTTGACCGGCGGCGGCGTGTAGTCGGCCTTCTTGCGGATACGTGACTTCGGCACGAAGGTCTCTCCTGTCGATGCGCTGCGTGGCCGCGCAGGTGTCTGGGTCGAGCTCGGGGCAGCGTACAAGGGGAAGGCAAGGGCACACCGAGTGCTCCCCCGGACGTCCGTTAGCGTAGTGCTTCCGCGGCGCCGAAGGAGATAAGGGTACGTTGAGCAATTCTGCCGACTCCCCAGGGACGGGAGCAATGGGTTCCGCGCCGGCCCGTCGTCCCCGTTTCCGGCCGGTGCGGATTCTCACCGCCGGTGTCTTCGCTCTGGCCGGCCTCATCTTCGTCACCAGCTTCAACACCGCCAAGGGCACCGACCTGCGGACCGACACCTCGTTGCTGAAGCTGTCGGACCTCATCCAGGAGCGCAGCCGGAAGAACCAGGGCCTGGACGAGTCCAACGCCACACTGCGGCACAGGGTCGAGTCGCTCGCCGAGGGCGACGACGGCAGTACCCGCGCCCAGGACCGGCGGCTCGGCGGGCTGGAGAAGAGCGCGGGCACCGAGCGGCTCACCGGCAAGGCCGTCACCGTCACCCTCAACGACGCCCCGCCGAACGCCACCGCCAAGCTCCCCGGCTATCCCCCGCCGCAGCCCGACTACCTGGTCATCCACCAGCAGGACCTCCAGGCGGTCGTCAACGCGCTGTGGCACGGCGGCGCACAGGGCATCAAGGTCATGGACCAGCGGCTGATCTCCACCAGCGCGGTCCGCTGCGTCGGCAACACCCTGATCCTCCAGGGCCGCGTCTACTCGCCCCCGTACAAGATCACCGCCGTGGGCGACCCGGAGCGGCTGAAGCAGGCGCTCGCCGCGAGCAAGGCGATCCAGAACTACATGGTGTACGTCAATGTCTACGGTCTCGGCTGGGACGTCGCCGACGAGGGCACCGTCACGCTGCCCGGCTACACCGGCACCGTCGACCTGCACTACGCGACGCCCGTGAAGTAGGCACGCGGGGCAGGGGCCCGTGGACGAGCCGCACCTCACCCGCCGACCGCGTGTTCGCGGCGCGAAACCGTTCCGCCCGTCGTTGAGGTGATCGGCGCCCGGACCCGTAAGTCCAGGTGTGCTCCAGGCACGCCGGTGACGGACCCGGCGCCGTTAGTCTGGTGGCGTACGGCGTGAGTCAGGAGCCGTGGAGGAACGGAAGGGACGGCATGTACGGCTGGATCTGGCGGCATCTGCCGGGCAACGCGTTGGTGAGGGCACTGATCTCGCTCGTGCTCGTCGTGGCCGCGGTCTACGTCCTGTTCCAGTACGTGTTCCCGTGGGCGGAACCGCTGCTGCCCTTCAACGATGTGACGGTGGACAACCAGTGAGCAGCGCCCGGATTCTCGTCGTCGACAACTACGACAGCTTCGTCTTCAACCTCGTCCAGTACCTCTACCAGCTCGGCGCCGAGTGCGAGGTGCTGCGCAACGACGAGGTGACCACCGCGCACGCCCAGGACGGCTTCGACGGCGTCCTCCTCTCGCCCGGACCCGGTACGCCCGAGGAGGCCGGGGTCTGTGTGGACATGGTCCGGCACTGCGCGGCGACCGGCGTCCCGGTGTTCGGGGTCTGCCTCGG
Organism: Streptomyces recifensis; assembly: GCF_002154615.1. Classification (NCBI taxonomy): domain Bacteria; kingdom Bacillati; phylum Actinomycetota; class Actinomycetes; order Kitasatosporales; family Streptomycetaceae; genus Streptomyces; species Streptomyces recifensis. The sequence goes on along the minus strand of NZ_MUNH01000430.1, from coordinate 270 downwards.
CATGCAGTCCATGCAGGTCGCCTACGGCGGGGTGGTCGACCGGGCGCCCGAGCTGCTGCACGGCAAGACCTCGCCGGTGATCCACGAGGGGCGGGGCGTCTTCGCGGGACTGCCGACGCCGTTCATCGCCACCCGGTACCACTCGCTGGCCGCCGAGCCGGCCACCGTGCCCGCCGAGCTGGAGGTCACCGCCCGCACCGAGGACGGGATCATCATGGGGCTGCGCCACCGTGAACTCCCGGTCGAGGGCGTGCAGTTCCACCCCGAGTC
>NZ_MUNH01000429.1:0-9281 GCF_002154615.1 Streptomyces recifensis | reverse complement strand
GCCGGACCTCCGCGTACTGCATCGGCGATGCCGACGCGCCCGCTTCGACGGCCTCTCGAACGTACGCCTCGACACCCGGCTCGGGGTGGAGGGTGGCGGTGTGGAGACAGTCGGGGTTGCGGTGGGCGAAGTCGGCGGCCCAGCCGTTGAGCCAGCGGGCCATGCCGGGCTTGTGCGGGTAGAGCATCGAAGTGAACGCCCGCACACCGAACTTGCGCAGCACAGCAGCGCGTTCCGCCTCCTGCTGCCGGTAGCTGATCGGCCACCCCAGTCCGCCGGTCAGCGGCCCCTGCGCGTCGAAGTATTCCCAGACCTTGTGCAGGACGCGCTCGGGCATGAAGTGCGTGTGCACGTCGATCAGTCCTCGAAGGCCGAGCCGGTTCCAGAAACGGCGGACCTCACCGGCCTCTTCACCAGGGCCACGTCGCTTGGGGGGGGGCAGCCCTTGTCCTACTGGCGGCGTGAGTGATCGGTCACCAGGGCCACTGATCTCGTGGGCGATGGCACGGACCGACGCCAGGTGCGCACGGCTGCCTTCACTTCGTCGCGACGGCCGTCGGTCCGAGAGAGGCATCGTGCCGCCGCCGTCCTGCACGGCGGCGGCGTCGGGTTGCCGCAGCCGCGCGATAGCTGCAGCGAATGCGAAAGGACGTCCACGACCCCTACTGCCCCGCCGTCCACGACCTGGTGGCCGGGCTCACGGGTCGCTGACAGGCGTGTCGACCCAGTGGCTCAAGCAAGCCACCAGATCGACGCTGCTGGTGCATGTCGGTCGCCGGCAGAGGCCGGCTCAAGCGCATCCAGTACCGCCCGGACCTCGTCAGGATCCTCCCCTCAGTCGACCGGTTCGCTGAGGCGCGCCTGTGCCGCCGCGAGGATCTCGGTCACCCGGAGTCCGAACGCGGCGTCGCAGGCGTGCCGGCGCCCGGTGCGGGCGGCCGCCGCCAGGGCGTCCACCGCACGGGCCAGCGCGGGCACCGCGCCCTCCGAACTCCTCGGCAGCAGCGCCACCCCCGACTCACCCCGCAGCTCCACATCGGCCCCGGCCGCCGAGGGCGGCGCCGACAGACTCAGCGTCAGCGTGCTCGACGCCCCGGTGGCATGGTCCAGCACCAGATGCACGGTGTCGGCGGGACCGTGCACCGCCGCGAGCACCTGCCGTACGTCACCCAGCACCGGCAGCAGAACCGACAGGGCGTGCGGGCCCACGTCCCACAGGGCGCCCTTCTCCCGCCGCCACGCCGACGCCGCGAACGGGCTGTCGCTGGTGAACACCGAGCCCATCCACTGCGCACGCGCCGTGAACCACCCCGCCTCGGCGGCCTGTTCCTCGATCCACGCCTCCGGCTCCTTCTGGAACCGGGTGGTGAAGAACACCACCGACGCCACCTGGGCCCGATCCGCCGCCTCGGCCACCGCCCGCGCCTCGGCCACGCCCAGCGCCAGCGGCTTGTCCAGCAGCAGATGCCGCCCGGCCCGCGCCGCGCGCACAGCCAACTCCGCCTGGACGGACGGCGGGAGGGCCACCGCCACCGCCTCGACATCGGCCAGCAGCTCGTCCACGTCCGGGTACGCCCGCACCCCGTACTCCCCGGCCAGCGCGGCCGCCGCCTTCGGGCTGCGCCCCCACACCCCGGCGAACTCCACACCGGGGTGACCGGCCAGCGCCGGTGCGTGTGCGGCGCGCGCCCAGGGGCCCGTTCCCAGCAGTCCGATGCGCATCGAGCGCTCCCTTCTCTTCACACCGTGCTCCACGGCATCAAGGGACGGCGTCCCTCTCGTCGTGGGTATACGGCTCCACGGGCCGGTCGTCTCCGGCCAGCCAGTGGGCGATCGTCTCCGCGATCGGCTGACCGGTGTCCAGCTCGACGAAACCGAACTGGCCCGACTGATTGCACTCCAGGAACCACCAGGTGCCGTCCGCGTCCTCCGCGAAGTCGAAGGCGCCGTAGGCCAGCTCGGCGGCCTTCAGGTAGCGGCGGACCGACACCGCCACCCGAGGCGGCACCTCGGCGGCGAGCCAGGGGGAGACGGAGGGGGCGAAACGGACGTCCACATGGTCGGGGTGGGCGTCCGGATCGACCGGTTTGCGTGCCGCCAGCAGCCGGTCCCCGACCGCCGTCAGCCGGATGTCGGCCCGTTTGGCCACCCGTCGCTGGAGCAGCGTCGGACCGAAGGCCACCGCGCTGAAGTCGGTGCCCGGCGCCACCCGGCTGGTCGGCACCGCGCGCGGCGGTTCCTGCGGATGCGCGCCGGAGACCGGCTTGACCACCACGTCCCGGTGCCGCTCGGCGAACTCCCGCGCCGTGTCGGGGAAGGTGGTGATCAGTGTGGCCGGCACCGGCAGCCCGCTGCGCTGGGCGAGCCGCAACTGCCACGGCTTGTGCCGGGCGCGGCGGGCCGCGTCCGGATGGTTCATCCAGCGGGCGTCGCTGCACCGCAGCATCCCGTACAGCGCCTGGGCCGACTCCTGGGTCAGCCAGGAGGACGGCTGGCGGGCACGGGCGGCCGCGTCGCCGGGCCTGCGCACCCAGATGGAGCGCAGGGCGCTCATCCCCACCAGGCGCCCGCCGACGGACAGCTGGCCGCCGCAGTCGTCCCCGGCGTACTCGCCGGTGAGCGCCACCCCGTTGGTGAGGTCGGCGGGGTCGAACCGGACGACGGGCACGCCCGCCTCGCCCAGTCGCAGGACCACCATGTCGGCCGTGACGTCCTCGTCACTGGTCAGGATGAGCACGGTCATCGTCGTAGGCCCGCGATCAGTCGTCGAAGTGCGTCTTGGAGCCCGCCGTGGAGGTGGTCGTCCCCAGGGTGAGCAGGATCGCGTGGTCGGTCGCGGCGATCCGCCCGTCCGGCAGGACGTTCAACTGCAGTGCGGAGTCGTACGCGTACGGAGCGGTGACATCCAACTGGCCAGCAGGCCGGGCATAGTTGAGCGTGAACGGTTCCATGGTCTCTCCCCTGTTTCGTCCTTCACGTCCTTATACGAATCGAACGAGTGGTTGGTTTCCTCACACTCCGTGACCAGAGCCCGGAGGGAGGCACCGTGAACCGATGGGTCAGCAGGAAGGACGCCACGCGGGGCGCGGTGGCTGCGCCCCACCGCACATTCGTCTGCCCCGTCGGGCCTTCGTACGAGCCTGGTTCACCCGGCCAAGGTGGCGCGCGCGACGGACAGGGCCTGCTCCGCGTAGCCCCGGCCGAAGAGCACCGCGTGCACCAGCAGCGGGAAGAGCTGATGGGCCCCGACCCGGTCGCGCCAGCCGTCGGCGAGGGGGCTCGCCTCCTGGTAGGCGCCGAGCACCAGTTCCAGATGGGGGCAGCCGAAGAGGCGGAGCATCGCCAGGTCGGTCTCCCGGTGGCCGCCGTGCGCGGCCGGGTCGATGACACGGACCTCGCCGTCGGCGCCCCACAGGACGTTGCCCTGCCACAGGTCGCCGTGGAGGCGCGCGGGCGGCTCGGCGGGACCGGCGAGCGCGGGCAGCCGCTCGCACACCGCCTCGATCACCCCGGCCTCGCCCGGCCGGACCGTGCCCGCGTCGACGGCGGAGCGCAGGTACGGCAGCACGCGGTGCTCTGCGTACCAGGAGGGCCAGTCGCCGCCCCGGACGTTCCGCATCGGCGCCCGGCCGATGTACGCGTCCTCGGGCCCGTCCGGCGGGGCGGCGCCGAAGGCCGGGGCGCCGGACGCGTGCAGCGCGGCCAGCGCGCGGCCGAAACGCTTCGCGGCCCCGGCGTCGGCGGCGCCGGTCGGCACCCGTTCGCTGACCAGGGACCACTCGTCGTGCCCGAGCACCTCCGGCACTCGCACCGCCCGTGCGGCACCGAGCCAGCGCAGTCCGGCCGCCTCGGCGCGCACCGCGCCGGGGCCCTCGCCACGCTTGACCATCACCGTGGTGCCGTCGTCCAGGGTGACCTCGGCGGGCGAGCCGGCCCCCACCGGGCCGCCCGTGACCCGGCGCCCGGTCAGCCGGGACACGGTCAGTGCGGGATCTTCGACTTGCTCGATCACGGCCCCAGAGTATGACCCGCAAAAGCCCCGCCACGTCAGGAACTTCGAGCGTTGCTACGACGGTTTTCGGCCAAGTTTGCCCGGAATGCGGGGCGGTGACGTCCGGTTCGCACCTCTGGGCGTCCGGAGGCCGCGCCCGGCCGCCGGACGGGTAACCGGCTGGTCCGTTCGGGGGTCGCACCGGCGTGTCGCTGGGACAGACGGGTGGAGAGCTGACCCGGCTGGACGGCCCGGATGGTGCGCGGCGCCGGGCGGTCCGACGGTGGATCATGTCGAGGCCGGGTCATGTCAGCCGATGAGGAATCCGCTGCCCGGCCACGGCGGAAGGACACCGACATGCGCTCTGCCCGCATTCTTCTCGCCACGGCGGCCGCGTCCGCCGCCCTCGCCCTGGCTCCCGGCGCCGCGCTCGCAGCGGACGACGGAGGGCGGGACGACTCCTCCTACAACAAGCAGCACGACAGCGACTCCGGCCGGGACAAGGGCTCCGGTGACAAGGAGTCCGGCGGCCGCGACTCCGGTGGGCGCGACTCCGGCGGCAAGGACTCCGGCCGTGACTCCTACGACTCCGACTCCGACGGCCCGCGCGGCGGCATGCACACCGGCGGCGGCGCCCTCGCGGCCGTCGGCAGCGGCGACCGGAGCTCCGGCTCCGGCGACGACAGCCGCTTCGACCCGGAGAGCTACAAGGACAAGGGCGACGGCGGCGGCGGCAGCGGCGGCAAGGACAGCGGGGGCAAGGACTCCGGCCGTGACTCCTACGACTCCGACTCCGACGGCCCGCGCGGCGGCATGCACACCGGTGGCGGCGCCCTCGCCGACTCCGGCGGCGTGACGACGGGCGGCGTCGCGGTCCTCACCGCGGGTGCCATCGGCGCCTACGCGCTGCGCCGCAAGAAGGCCGCCGGTCCGGCCTCCTGACCGCCCCCGAGAGAGCAGGGGCCGTGGCCGCCGTCGACGCCGTACCGCGTCGGCGGCCCGCGCCCCTTGACCCAGATCCCTGTGCTGCCGTGCCCGAGCGAGGTGGTGTCCGATGGCAGCAGACCCTTCCGGTGACAACGCGGGCCGGGGCGGCCGGATGACGCTGTGGGGGGCGGCCGTCGCCATCCTGGCGCTCAGCGTCTTCGGCGGCCACCACGGCACGGGCGACGGCACCGGCACGGCCCGCACCGGGACCGCGACGGCGGGCGCCATCCAGGCGGGAGCCCCGCTGCCCCGCTCGGCGCCGACCCGGCTGCGCATCCCCAAGATCGGCGTGGACGCGCCCTTCACCGCCCTCGTCCTCGCCTCGAACGGCCAGTTGGAGCCCCCGCCCGCGGGCAACACCAACCTCGTCGGCTGGTACGGCAAGGGCGCCTCGCCCGGCGAGACGGGCACCTCGGTCATCGCCGGCCACGTGGACACGGCCACCTCGGCGGCCGTCTTCGCCAACCTCGACGACCTGGCCCCCGGCGACCACTTCTCGGTGGAGCGCGCCGACGGCAACACCGCCGACTTCGTCGTGGACAGCGCCGACACCTTCGCCAAGGACGACTTCCCCAGCCAGCGGGTGTACGCGAACGCCAAGCGCCCCGAGGTCCGGCTCATCACCTGCGCCGGGGACTACGACCACTCGGCCAAGGACTACACGGAGAACCTGGTCGTCTTCGGCCACCTCGTCTGACCCGGCGGCCCCGCGCTCACCGGGCGCGAGGCGCCAGGGGGCCGTCGGAAGCGAAGGCGAGCTTCGCGAACCGCTCGCCGATCCGCCGGTGCGCGGCGCCGTCCGGGTGCAGCCCGTCGGGCAGCGGCAGCTCCGCGAAGTCGGCCTCGCCGTACAGCTCGCGTCCGTCGAGCAGGTGCAGATGCGGGTCCTCGGCGGAACGCTGCGCCACGATCCGGGCCAGCTCCGCCCGGACGGCGTTCAGCGTCAGCTTGCCCTGGGCGGCCTCCGCCGGGTCCCCGGCCGCGCGGAAGGCGAGGCGCCCCTCGCTCAGTGCGGAGAGGTCCGGCATGGTGGGGCCGGGGGTGTCCTCGTGCATCGGGCACAGGATGGGGGAGACCACGAGCAGCGGCGTGCCGGGGTGGCCCTCGCGGATGGTGTCCAGGAAGCCGTGCACGGCTGGCCCGAACGCCCGCAGCCGCATCAGGTCGGTGTTGACCAGGTTGATGCCCAGCTTGACGCTGATCAGATCGGCCGGGGTGTCCCGCAGCGCGCGGGCGGTGAACGGGTCCAGCAGGGCGCTGCCGCCGAGGCCCAGGTTGACCAGCTCGACCCCGCCGAGCGAGGCGGCGACGGCGGGCCAGACACCGGTCGGGCTCGCCGCGTCCGAGCCGTGGCTGATGGAGCTGCCGTGGTGCAGCCACACCGGCCGGTCCGAGGCGGGTACGGGCGCCACGGGCGCGTCGGTGCGCAGCGCGACCAGCTCGGTGGTCTCGTTGTGCGGCAGCCAGATCTCCACGGTCTTGTCCTCGGCGGACAGCCCGCCGAAGCGGGCGGTGCCGGCCGGACCGGGGGTCAGTTCGGCGGCGCCGGTGGTCATGTCGAGGGTCAGCGTGTCGCCGCCGGTGACCGTGGCACTGCCCACCGGGTGGCCGTCCACCAGCAGGTCGTAGACGCCGTCCGGGCGCGCCGGTGCGCCCAGGTAGGCCCGCTTGGTGGGCACGGTGTCCAGCTCGACCACGGTGGCACGGGTGCGGAACACCAGCCGCACTCCGGAGGGCTGGGACTCCACCATGTGCAGTTGCGGGTCGGCGCACTGGGCGCGGGCCCGCGCGGGCAGCCGGTGGGGGAGCAGGCCGCGCTCGGTGCGCTCCAGTTCCAGGGCGCCCCGGACGAGTTCGGCGGTGAGGGGGGTGCTGGTCCAGTCGGTGGTCATCGGAAAGGTCCGTCGGCAGTAGGAACAGGGCGGTTCAGGAGACCGGCCAGTTGCGCAGGAGAGCGTCGAGCGCGTCGAGGACGCGGTCCCAGGACTCCTGCGAACCGGGGGCGCTGTGGTCGAACCCGCCGGCCGACTCCAGGCCCACATAGCCGCTGAACACGCTGCCCAGCAGGCGTACGGCATGGGTCTGTTCGGGCTCGGCGAGGTCGTAACCGCGCAGGATCGCCCGGGTCATCTGGGCGTGCCGTACGCCCGCGCTGGCGGCGGCGGTCTCCGGGTCGAGCCGGTACCGGGCCGCCTCGAAGCGGCCGGGGTGCGCGCGGGCGTAGTCGCGGTAGGCGTTGGCGAAGGCGGTCAGGGCGTCCTTCCCGGCCCGGCCCGCGAGGGCCTCGGCGGCGCGGTCGGCCAGCTCCTCCAGCGCGAGCAGCGCGATCCGGGTGCGCAGGTCGTGGGAGTTGCGCAGATGCGAGTACAGGCTCGCGGTCTTCACGTCGAACCGCCGGGCCAGCGCCGACACCGTGACCTGCTCGAACCCGGCCTCGTCGGCCAGCTCCGCCCCGGCCCGGACCAGCCGCTCCGTACTCAGCCCCGCACGCACCATGGACCCGCCTCCTCGTGAACCTGACCGATTATGTATTTGCCTAAAGGGTTTAGGCAAATGGTGATCAGATGTAGGTACGCCGACGGCCGCCGACCGCAGTGCGGGCGGCGGCCGTCCAGGGGCGCTACCGGGGCTCTCAGACCTCCGGCGCCGGGTACGTCGGGTACTCCACGCCCGAGACGTGCTGGACGACCCGGACCACCTGGCAGGAGTAGCCGAACTCGTTGTCGTACCAGAGGTAGAGGATCGCGTTGTCGCCGTCGACCTTCAGCGCGCCCCCGTCGACGATCGAGGCGTTGCGGGAGCCGATGAAGTCGCTGGAGACCGCGTCGGGCGCCGTGGTGAAGTCGATCTGGCGCTTGAGCGGAGAGGTCAGCGACACCTCGCGCAGGTAGTCGTGGACCTCCTCGCGGGTGGTCTCGCGGCCGAGGCGCAGGTTCAGGATGGCGATCGAGACGTCCGGCACCGGCACCCGGATCGAGCTGCCGGTGATCGGCGCCTTGAGGTCCGGCAGCGCCTTCGACACGGCGGACGCGGCACCGGTCTCGGTGATCACCATGTTGAGCGGCGCGGACCGGCCCCGGCGCTCGGCCTTGTGGTAGTTGTCCAGCAGGTTCTGGTCGTTGGTGAACGAGTGAACCGTCTCGACGTGGCCGCGCAGCACCCCGTACTCGTCGTCCATGGCCTTCAGCGGCGGGACGATGGCGTTGGTGGTGCAGGACGCGCAGGACAGGATCTGCTCGTCCGGCTTGATGGTGTCGTGGTTGACTCCGTGCACGATGTTCGGCACGTCACCCTTGCCGGGCGCGGTCAGCACGACCTTGTCGATGCCGGGCCGCAGGTGCTTCGACAGGCCCGCGCGGTCACGCCAGTTGCCGGTGTTGTCGATGAGGATGGCGTCGCGGATGCCGTACTCGGTGTAGTCCACGGAGGACGGGTCGTCGGCGTAGATCACCTTGATCTCGTTGCCGTTGGCGACGATCGTGCTGGCGTCCTCGTCCACCGTGATGGTGCCCTGGAACTGGCCGTGGATCGAGTCGCGGCGCAGCAGCGAGGCCCGCTTGACCAGGTCGCCGGCGGCCTTGGCGCCACCGCCCCGGACCACGACGGCCCGCAGACGCAGCCCGTTGCCCGAACCGGCCTTCTCGATCAGCAGGCGCGCGACCAGCCGGCCGATCCGGCCGAAGCCGTACAGCACAACGTCGCGCGGCGCGCGGCGCTCGATCTTCTCGGCGCCGGTCGCCCCGGCGACCGCCTCGGCGGTGAACTCCGCCACGCTCAGTCCCCGGTCGTCGGCCTTGTACGTCGCGGCCAGCATGCCGAGGTCGATCTGGGAGGGGCCGAGATCGAGGGCGGCCAGCGCCTTCAGGAACGGCATCGTCTCGGTGACCGACAGCTCGGCGCCCGCGATCTGCCGGGCGAAGCGGTGGGTCTTGAGGATGCTGACCACCGACTTGTTGACCAGGGAGCGGCTGTGCAGCAGGACGGTCACGTCCCGCTCGCGGTGCAGCTTCCCGATGATCGGGATCATCGACTCCGCGATCTCCTCGCGGTTCTTCCAGTTCGTGAACGAGTCGTCGTTGACAGTCACAGATCTATCTTTCGAGCTAGGCGGCGCTCATATGGTAGACACACCCTACTTTGATCATCTGAGCCGCCTGTCAGGGGGGTCGGCCCGGGCGCCGTTCCTGAATCAGGGTGGAAGACCACGCGACACCCTGGCACCGCATTGCACCGCCCGTACGCCGTGACCATGGTCGACGCGTGATCACGTCTTCCGCACCCCGGCCCGGAGCGGCCACCGCCC
>NZ_MUNH01000428.1:0-1764 GCF_002154615.1 Streptomyces recifensis | reverse complement strand
CACCCCCACCAAGCCCGGCCGCCACGCCCCCGGCCTCGGCCTGGTCCGGTACACCGCGGCCCTGAAGACCGAGCGCCCCTGGTTCGCCATCGGCGGCATCGACCGCACCAACCTGGACGAGGTGCTCGAGGCGGGCGCCCGCCGGGTGGTCGTGGTCCGCGCGCTCACGGCCGCGGACGATCCGGGTGCGGCGGCGGCCGAGTTCGCCAAGCGGCTGCGGGAGATCTGAGCGGGAGCCGTCCCAAGGGATGGACAAAGGCCCGGCAATTCGGCCAAATCACCGGCGCCCGGTTGGGTCACCGCCCGCCCGTGGCTAACCTGCGGGTATGGCCCTCGGAACCGCATCCACCAGGACTGATCGTGCCCGGACCGTCCGGGACATCCTCGCCACCGGCAAGACGGCGTGCTCCTTCGAGTTCTACGCGCCGAAGACCCCGCAGGGCGAGCGCAACCTGTGGAACGCGCTGCGCAGGGTCGAGGCCGTCGCGCCCGACTTCGTCTCCGTCACCTACGGCGCGGGCGGCACCACCCGTGCCACCACGGTCAAGGAGACCCAGCAGATCGTCGTCGACACGACGCTCACCCCGGTTGCCCACCTCACCGCCGTCGACCACTCGGTGGCCGAACTGCGCAACATCATCGGCCAGTACGCGGACGCCGGCATCCGCAACATGCTGGCCGTGCGCGGCGACCCGCCCGGTGACCCGATGGGCGACTGGGTCGCGCACCCCGAGGGGCTGACCTACGCGGCCGAACTCGTGCGCCTCATCAAGGAGTCGGGGGACTTCTGCGTGGGCGTCGCCGCCTTCCCGGAGATGCATCCGCGCTCCGTCGACTGGGACACCGACGTCGCCCACTTCGTGGACAAGTGCCGCGCCGGCGCCGATTACGCCATCACGCAGATGTTCTTCCAGCCCGAGTCCTACCTCCGGCTGCGCGACCGGGTCGCCGCCGCGGGTTGCGAAACCCCCGTCATTCCGGAGATCCTGCCGGTCACCAGCGTGAAGATGCTGGAGCGGCTGCCGAAGCTGAGCAACGCGCTGTTCCCGCCCGAGCTGAAAGAGCGCATCCTCTCGGCGAAGGACGACCCGGCGGCGGTACGCTCCCTGGGGATCGACTTCGCCACGGAGTTCTGCGCCCGGCTGCTCGACGAGGGGGTGCCCGGACTGCACTTCATCACGTTGAACAACTCCACGGCGACGCTGGAAATCTACGAGAACCTGGGCCTGCACCACCCCCCGCGGGCCTAGACCGGCCGCACCGCGATGGGACACACTGCGTAACGGTCACTGGGAGAGGGGCGTACATGGGCTGGACGGTCCTCTACATCGCGTTCGGCATCGTCGCGCTGTGGTTGCTCGGCGAAGTGCTGCTGCAGTACAAGGCGCGGCTGCGCTGGCGGCTGCTCGCCTTCACCGGGTTCCTCGGTGTGGTGGTCGGCGTCCTGATGCCGTCGGTCGTCGTGATCGGGCTGGGCGCCATCGCGTTCGCCGTCGGACAGACCTACGTCACGCTGTCGTTCCGCAAGGGCTTCGCGGCCGGCTGGGCCGTCAAGCGCCCCGACGACGAGGAGGCGGGCCCGGTCACCCGGCGCCGCCGCAACCGCGCCGAGCACCAGGACCCGGTCCTCGGCGACCCCGGCCCGGACGAGTCCGCCGACCTCGGCCACGACCACCCCGGCCCGGAGACCGCGGCCTACGCCACCGACGGTTACGACCACGACGACGCCTACGACCGCGACGACGTGTTCACCCCGGCCCGCCC
>NZ_MUNH01000427.1:0-2416 GCF_002154615.1 Streptomyces recifensis | reverse complement strand
GCCGATGCTGGTGACCACGGTGAAGATCTGCGGCTGACGGATGTTGACCACCAGGATCGCCAGCGCCAGCACCCCGATCACCACGGCCGGCACCACCGGCGTCCGGAAGCGCGGACTCACCCGGGCCAGCACCGAGGACGCGGGCAGGTTGTTGTCCCGCGCCATGGCGAACGCCAGCCGGATCGCCGCCGTGTGCACGGCCAGCGCGCACACCGTGACCGCGATCAGGACGCACCACAGCATCCCCTTGCCGGCCGTCGGCCCGAGCACGTCCAGCACCACGTACTGGAGCCCGTCCGTGGACAGCTTGTCGCCCTTGAGGCTGGAGACGCTCATCAGCGCCAGCAGCAGCACCAGGCCGCCCAGCACGAAGGACGCGATGATCGCCCGCAGGATGGCGCGGGGCGCGTTCCGTGACGGGTTCAGCGACTCCTCGCCGAGCGAGGCCGCGGTGTCGAAGCCGTACATCACGTACGCCGACGCCAGCGACGCCACCAGGAACGCGCCGAGGTAACCGGCGCCGTGGCCCGCGCCGGTGCCGTTGGTCTCCAGCACGACCTGCGGGCCACGGGTGATGTGGACGGCCAGCATGACGATCAGCACCACACTGGCGACCAGCTCGATGAACACCCCCGCCGTGTTGATCCGGGCCATCAGCTTCACCCCGAAGGCGTTGACCAGCGTGGTGAACAGGATCAGCACGGCCGCCAGCACCACCGCGTTGGTCGCCACGTCGTAGGGGCCGGTGCCGTCCCCGACGAACTGGAAGGCGGACGATATCTGCGGCAGTGTGAGCTGGTAGGCCAGCGCCACCGCCGCGATCGACACGATGGAGGCGATCAGCATCATCCACCCGGCGAGCCAGCCGAGGTGGGGATTGCCGAGCCGCTTGGACCAGTTGTAGACCGACCCCGCCACCGGATGCCGGGCCGCCAGCTCCGCGAAGCAGAGGGCCACCGCGAACTGGCCCACGAACACCATCGGCCACGACCACCAGTAGGCGGGGCCGCCGCTGCCGTAGCCGAAGTAGAACAGCTGGAAGGTGCCGGTCAGGATCGAGATGTAGCTGATCCCGGCGGCGAAGGTGTGGAAGTTGCCCAGCGTGCGCTTGAGTTCGGGCCGGTACCCGAACTCCGCGAGTTCGCTGTCGTCGTGCCCGTGCGTGCCTGACGGCGGTGCTGCCTTGGTCATCGTGTGACTCCTGGGGGCAGAGGGAAACGGGAGCGGCCGTGTCCTACCCCGCTTCGGCGCTCACGGAGCCTGTTCGCCCAGCTTCTCCCGCAACCATCCGTGGAAGGCCCCGATGTGGTGCTCGGCCGGCACCAGCACCCCGCCCTCGCGATAGGCACGCGAGGACATGGCGGGCTGGGTGCGCTCGCACGCCGCGAAGTCCTGGACGTTGACCCGGTGGAACAGCTCCGCCGACTTCGACACGTCGGCCCCCGACGCCACCACCTCGGGCGCGTACAGCCAGTCGCACTCCACCACCGTGCGGTCCTCGGCCAGCGGGAACATACGGTGCAGGATGACGTGGTCGGGGACGAGGTTGACGAAGACGTTGGGCCGGACGGTGATGGCGTAGTAGCGCCTGTCCTGCTCCTCGGCCACCTCCGGGAGCCGGCCGAAGCCCGCGCTGCCGTCCACCGTGAACCCCGCCACCCCCGCACCGAACTCGGCGCCGTGGCCCACGAAGGACTGGGCCGCCCAACCCTCCGCGAACTCCGGCAGCACCTCGGTGAGTTCGGGGTGGATGGTGGCGCAGTGGTAGCACTCCATGAAGTTCTCGACGATCAGCTTCCAGTTGGCCCGCACGTCGTAGGTGACCCGCTTGCCGAGGGCCAGGCGCTCGGTGCCGTAGTGCTCGATGGCCGCCGGGTCGCCGAGCCGCTCCACGGCCGCGTGCTGGACGGTGGCCTCGAAGGAGGGCGGCGCGTCGGCCAGGCACACCCAGGCGTAGCCCAGCCATTCCCGCAGGGCGACCTTGACCAGCCCGTACCGGTCCCGGTCCACGTCCGGCATCTTCGTCAGGTTGGGCGCGGCGACCAGCTTCCCGTCGAGTCCGTACGTCCAGGCATGGTAGGGGCATTGCAGGCTGCGGCGGACCTCGCCGGACTCCTCGGTGCACAGCCGGGCGCCCCGGTGCCGGCAGACGTTCAGGAAGGCCCGCAGCGCGCCGGTGCGGTCGCGGGTGACGAGCACGCTCTCCCGCCCGACCCGGACCGTACGGAAGGCACCGGGCCGGTCCAGGTCGGCGCTGCGCACGGCGCAGAACCACATCGACTCCAGCAGCGCCTCCTGCTCGCGCCGGAAGACCTCCGGGTCGGTGTAGTAGCGGCCGGGAAGCGTGGGGATCAGGCTGGGGGAGACGGGGTCGTCGTCATGGCCGGCCTCCTCGGGCAGCCGGGGCGGTCAGGCG
>NZ_MUNH01000426.1:0-12283 GCF_002154615.1 Streptomyces recifensis | reverse complement strand
GACAGCTCGATCCTCACGGTGCCGTCCCGGTGGTGGAGGCGGAGTTCGAAGTCCCTTCCGGGTACGCGGCCGTGCAGGACGGCGTTGGCCGCGAGCTCGGCGACGATCAGGGCGACGGCCTCGGAGACGGGGGTGCCGTAGGGGTGGCCCCACTGGTCCAACTGATGCACGGCCAAGCGGCGCGCCAGCCGGGCACCCCGCCGGGTGGCGGAGAAACGCTGCGCGAACATACGTACGGTGACTGCCTCTTGGGCGGGTGTGGGCGGCATACCTCCAGCGTGGGGAGTCCCTCCGGGCGGCCAACAGGAACGAAGCCCATACAACTCCGCTTGTATCAGTGCACACTCTGGACTGGGTGGGTTACTCCCCGTGACGGCGGACGGATCGGGCGAGTTGAGCGCACGGGAGGCGATGACAATGGCAGCGGACAAGGGCGGGGGCGAGCCCGAACTCCCCGACAGCCTCAGGACCTTCGGTGCGGTACTGAAGTCGCTGCGGGAGCTGGCCGGGCTGACGCAAGAGGAGTTCGCCAGGGGGGTCGGATACTCGTCGGCCTACATCGCCAAGATCGAGCAGGGCAAGCGGTTCCCGCCGTCGGAGCTGCCTGCTCGGGCCGAGGAGGCGTTAGGGGCGCAGGGACGCAAAGTACTCACGGCAGCGGCAAGCAGTCTGACCAGACGACCGGGGCTGGCGCATCGGTTCCAGGAGTGGGCTGGGATCGAGGAGGAAGCGATCTCGTTGTACGCCTACGAATGCCGGGTGCTGCCTGGAATGTTGCAGCCGGAGTCGTACATCCGGGCGTTGCTCAACTGCGTGCCGCCGCCTGTGGATGAGGAGCAGATCGAACGCAATGTGAGAGCTCGGCTGGATCGACACCAGCTCATCTCCACCAGGGTCACCACCACGTTCATCTTTGTCGTCGAGCAGTGCGTCCTCGAACGGCGACTCGGCGGAAGGGAAGTGACGAGGCAGGTCATCGACCACCTCCTTGAGGTGGGCACCCGGCGCAATGTCGGGATCCAGGTCATGCCCACCGTGCGCGAGGACCACGCCGGTGTCGACGGTCCGATGTACTTGGCCGAGACCCCTTCCTGCCAGTGGCTCGGCTACACGGAAGGGCAGCGATCGAGCAACCTGCTTTCTACGCCCAAAGACGTGAGTGTGCTGTTGCAGCGCTATGGCAAGCTGCGTTCCCAGGCTATGGATTGGCCGACTACCGTGAAGCTGCTGGAACAAATCCGAGGAGCGCTATGAGCACCACTGACAAGTCGGCTTGGTTCAAGAGCAGCTACAGCGACTCCGAGGGTGCCAACTGCGTCGAGGTCGCCGTGCGCCCCGGTCTCGTCCACATCCGTGACTCCAAAGACACCCGCATCCAGCCCCTCACCGTGGCGCCGGAGGCGTGGGCCGCGTTCGTGGGCCGTATCGTGCCCTCATGCCCGGTGATCTGATTCGTATCGTTTCCCGCAACTCCCCCATGGCGCTCGCCCAAGTCGACCGCATGCAGGCCGAGTTGGCTGCGCTTCACCCCCACGTCCGTACCGAGGTACTGCCGGTGACGACCACCGGTGACCGTTGGATGGGGGACCTTGCCCAGGTCGAGGGCAAGGGAGCCTTCACCAAGGAAGTGGACGCCGCTCTGCTGCGCGGCGACGCGGACCTCGCCGTGCACTGCATGAAGGACGTGCCCGGCGACCGCCCCATCCCGGCAGGGACCCGCTTCGCGGGATACCTCGCGCGGGACGACATCCGGGACGCCCTGGTCGACCCGCAGGGCCGCACCCTGGACCAGCTGCCGGCGGGCACCCGCATCGGCACCTCCTCCGTGCGCCGGGTCGCGCAGCTCGCCGCGTCCCACCCGCACCTGGACTGCGTGCCGATCCGGGGCAACGCGAACAAGCGGCTGGAGAAGATGGCCGCCGGGGAGGCGGACGCGCTGATCCTGGCCGTGTCCGGCCTGGAGCGCATCGGCCGGATGGACGCGGCCAGTGAGGTCCTGACGCTGGAGACCATGCTGCCGCCGATCGGCGCGGGCGTCCTCGCCCTCCAGTGCCGGGAGGACGACACCGAGACCGTCGACATCGTCAGCGACCTGGGCGACCCCGCCACCCACCGGGAGACCACCGCCGAGCGGATGCTGCTGCACGTCCTCCAGGGCCACTGCAACTCCCCCATCGCCGGGTACGCCCGTACCGAGCGCTCGGGTGAACTCTCGCTGCGTGCCGCCGTGTTCACGCCCGACGGCAAGACCGTGCTGCACGCGCACGAGTGGGCCGGCCGTCTCGACCCGGCCACGCTCGGCACGTCCGTCGCCGTCGCCCTGCTCCGCCAGGGCGCGCGGGAGCTGATCGACGGCATCGCCCACTGAACCAAGAGGGACCGCGCCCGCGAGCGACGTATCCTCCTGAGCACCCCACCCCGTGCAGGAGGAACCCGCCCGTGGCTCAACACATCGACCCTTCCTTCCTGGCGCTCCCCCTGCGGGCCCTCGCCGACGCGGCTCTCGCCCGTGCGCGCGCCCTCGGGGCCGAGCACGCCGACTTCCGGCTGGAGCGGGTGCGCAGCGCTTCCTGGCGACTGCGGGACGGGCGTCCGTCAGGGTCCTCGGACACCACCGACCTCGGGTACGCGGTCAGGGTCGTGCACGGGGGCAGCTGGGGGTTCGCCTCGGGGGTGGACCTGACGATGGACGGCGCCGCCAAGGTCGCCTCGCAGGCGGTGGCGATGGCCAAGCTGTCCGCGCAGGTGATCAAGGCCGCCGGGTCGGACGAGCGCGTGGAACTGGCCGACGAGCCCGTGCACGCCGACAGGACGTGGATCTCGTCGTACGACGTCGACCCCTTCACCGTGCCCGACGCGGACAAGTCCGCGCTGCTCGCGGACTGGAGCGGGCGGCTCCTCGCGGCGCAGGGCGTCGACCACGTGGACGCCTCGCTGACCACCGTGCACGAGAACAAGTTCTACGCCGACACCGCCGGGACGGTCACCACCCAACAGCGCGTCCGGCTGCACCCCGAGCTGACGGCCGTCTCCGTGGACGACTCCAGCGGCGAGTTCGACTCGATGCGCACCCTCGCCCCGCCGGCCGGCCGGGGCTGGGAGTACCTGACCGGCACCGGCTGGGACTGGGACGCCGAACTGGAACAGATCCCGGAGCTGCTGGCCGAGAAGATGCGCGCGCCCAGCGTGGAACCGGGCCTGTACGACCTGGTCGTCGACCCCTCCAACCTGTGGCTCACCATCCACGAGTCCGTCGGCCACGCCACCGAGCTGGACCGCGCCCTCGGCTACGAAGCCGCCTACGCGGGCACCTCGTTCGCCACCTTCGACCAGCTCGGCAAGCTCAGGTACGGCTCCGAGCTGATGAACGTCACCGGCGACCGCACCGCCGAACACGGCTTGGCCACCATCGGCTACGACGACGAGGGCGTGGCCGCGCAGTCCTGGGACCTGGTGAAGGACGGCACCCTCACCGGCTACCAGCTCGACCGCCGCATCGCCAGGCTGACCGGCTTCGAGCGCTCCAACGGGTGCGCCTTCGCGGACTCCCCCGGCCATGTCCCGGTGCAGCGCATGGCCAACGTCTCGCTGCGGCCGGACCCCGCCGGGCTGTCCACCGAGGGGCTGATCGGGGGCGTCGACCGGGGTATCTACGTGGTCGGCGACCGGTCCTGGTCGATCGACATGCAGCGCTACAACTTCCAGTTCACCGGCCAGCGCTTCTTCCGCGTCGAGAACGGGCGGATCACCGGTCAGCTCAGGGACGTCGCCTACCAGGCCAACACCACCGACTTCTGGGGCTCGATGGCCGCTGTCGGCGGCCCCCAGACCTATGTGCTGGGCGGCGCCTTCAACTGCGGCAAGGCCCAGCCCGGCCAGGTCGCCGCCGTCTCCCACGGCTGCCCCTCCGCCCTGTTCCGGGGCGTCAACATCCTCAACACGACCCAGGAGGCCGGTCGATGAAGGTCAGCACGACGATCGGCTGGGGGTCCGGGGGCCCGCGGCGGCAGCCGCTCATGTCATCGGCCCCGGGATGGCACAGTCTCAACACCACGCAGGAGGCCGGGCGATGAGCGCGCGGAACAGCAAGCCCTACGAGATCGTCGAGCGGGCCCTCGCGCTGTCCCGGGCGGACGGCTGTGTGGTCATCGCGGACGAGGAGTCCAGCGCCAACCTGCGCTGGGCGGGCAACGCGCTCACCACCAACGGCGTGACCCGCGGCCGTACCCTCACCGTGATCGCCACCGTGGACGGGCAGCAGGGCACCGCCTCCGGCGTGGTCTCGCGGTCGGCGGTGACTGCGGCCGAGCTGGAGCCGCTGGTGCGGGCCGCCGAGGCCGCCGCACGGGCGGCCGGACCCGCCGAGGACGCCCAGCCGCTGGTCAGCGGGGTCCCGGACTCCCCCGACTTCCGCGACGCGCCCGCCGAGACCTCCTCCGCGGTCTTCGCGGACTTCGCCCCGGCACTGGGCGAGGCGTTCGCCCGTGCCCGGGCCGGCGGCCGCGAGCTGTACGGCTTCGCCAGCCACGAGACCGTCTCCACCTACCTCGGCACCTCCACCGGCCTGCGCCTCAGGCACGACCAGCCGACCGGCACCCTGGAGCTGAACGCCAAGTCCCCGGACCACACCCGTTCGGCCTGGGCCGGCCGCTCCACCCGTGACTTCAAGGACGTCGACCCGGGCGCCCTGGACACCGAGCTGGCCGAGCGCCTCGGCTGGGCCGAGCGCCGCGTGGAGCTGCCGGCCGGGCGGTACGAGACGCTGCTGCCGCCGTCCGCCGTGGCCGACCTGCTGATCTACCAGCTCTGGTCCGCCTCCGGCCGCGACGCCACCGAGGGGCGCACGGTGTTCTCCAAGCCCGGCGGCGGCACCCGTACCGGCGAGCGGCTCAGCGAGCTGCCGCTGACCCTGCGCAGCGACCCCGATGAGCCGGGCCTGAACTGCGCGCCCTTCGTCGTCGCGCACTCCTCCGGCGGCGACCGCTCGGTCTTCGACAACGGGCTGCCGGTACGCGCCACCGACTGGATCAAGGACGGCGTCCTCGACCGCCTCACCACCACCCGGCACAGCGCGGACCTGACCGGCCTGCCGCTCGCCCCGGCGCTGGACAACCTGATCCTGGACGGCGGCGGCGACCGCTCGCTGGCGGACATGGTCGCGGCCACCGAGCGCGGGCTGCTGCTGACCTGCCTCTGGTACATCCGCGAGGTCGACCCGGCCACCCTGCTGCTGACCGGCCTGACCCGTGACGGCGTCTACCTGGTGGAGAACGGCGAGGTCACCGGCCAGGTGAACAACTTCCGGTTCAACGAGTCGCCGGTCGGCGTGCTCGGCCGCGCCTCCGAGGCGGGCCGCACCGAGCAGACGCTGCCCCGCGAGTGGAGCGACTGGTTCACCCGCGCCGCGATGCCCGCGCTCCGCGTGCCGGAATTCAATATGAGCTCTGTCAGCCAGGGCGTATAACCTCGTAGTCGGCTGTCACCCGACCGCCGCATGATCATCTAGGAGACACGAGAACCGTGACGGACATCGTCGACGAACTGAAGTGGCGCGGGCTGATCGCCCTCTCCACCGACGAGGACGCATTGCGCAAGGCGTTCGCGGACGGTCCTGTCACGTTCTATTGCGGCTTCGACCCGACCGCGCCCAGCCTGCACCTCGGCAACCTGGTCCAGATCCTCACCATGCGCCGCATCCAGGACGCGGGCCACCGCCCGCTGGGCCTGGTCGGCGGCGCCACCGGTCTGATCGGCGACCCCAAGCCCACCGCCGAGCGCACGCTGAACGAGCCGGAGATCGTCGGCCAGTGGGTGGAGCGGCTGCGCGCGCAGATCCAGCCGCTGCTGGACTTCGAGGGCCCGAACGCGGCCGTGATGGTCAACAACCTGGACTGGACCCAGGGCATGTCGGCCATCGAGTTCCTGCGGGACATCGGCAAGCACTTCCGGGTCAACAAGATGATCGCCAAGGAGGCCGTCTCCCGCCGGCTGAACTCCGACGCGGGCATCAGCTACACCGAGTTCAGCTACCAGATCCTCCAGGGCATGGACTTCCTGGAGCTGTACCGGCGCTACGGCTGCACGCTCCAGACCGGCGGCAGCGACCAGTGGGGCAACCTCACCTCGGGCACCGACCTGATCCACCGGGTCGACCCGGACGCCGTGGTCCACGCGCTGGGCACCCCGCTGATCACCAAGGCGGACGGCACCAAGTTCGGCAAGACCGAGTCGGGCACCATCTGGCTCGACCCGGAGATGACCACGCCGTACGCCTTCTACCAGTTCTGGCTGAACGCGGACGACCGGGACGTCTCCAAGTTCCTGCGGATCTTCAGCTTCAAGTCCCGCGAGGAGATCGCGGAGCTGGAGCGGCTGACCGAGGAGCGTCCGCAGGCCCGTGCCGCGCAGCGCGCGCTCGCGGAGGAGCTGACGACGCTGGTGCACGGCGCCGAGCAGACGGCCGCCGTGGTCGCCGCGTCCAAGGCGCTGTTCGGCCAGGGCGAGCTTTCCGAGCTGGACGAGCGCACGCTCGCCGCCGCGCTCTCCGAGCTGCCGCACATCCAGGTCGCGGAACTGGGCCCGGTGGTGGATCTGCTCGCCGAGGTGGGTCTCGTGGCCAGCAAGTCGGCCGCGCGGCGCACGGTGAAGGAGGGCGGGGCGTACGTGAACAACGTCAAGGTCGCCGGCGAGGACGCCGTCCCGGCCGCCGAGGAGCTGCTGCACGGGCGCTGGCTGGTGCTGCGCCGGGGCAAGAAGAACCTGGCGGCGGTCGAGGTCACGGGCGCCTGAGGCACTGCGAGAGGGCGGCTTCCCTTCGCCGGGAGGCCGCCCTCTGTCGTACCCGCCGTGTCACACCCGTTCGTCGTACTTGCGCTTGCGGCGCTTGCCGAGGGTCGCGGTGTAGAGCCTGTCGACGAAGAACACGATGATGATCGCGGCGACGAGCTGGAAGATGTGCCTGCTCCAGTCGATCCCGCGCGTCTCCGCCACCCCGAGGCCGCGCGCGACGGCGTTGCCCGCCAGGGCGCCCAGGATGCCGCAGATGGTGGTCAGCCACAGGGGGCTGTGCTGCTTGCCGGGAATGATCGCCTTGGCTAGCAGGCCCAGCACGAATCCCACGATGATCGCCCACAGCCAGCCCATGGCGGCCTCCTCGTCCGGTCCGACCTGATCGATCCGCTCGTCCTGGCCAGTGTGGGCGCGCCCCGGCCGCCCCGCATGCCGGAGCCACCCGGACGGTGGACGTTCCCGCAGGCCGGGCGGCGCCCCGGTATCGAACGCGGCGGCCCGGCGGCGTACCGTTGGGGGGTGTCCCGGTCCGGTTCGGGCCCGGACGAGGCTTTCGGGCCGGGGTTGGACCCATGCGGGCGGATGGTGGACTGATGGGCAAGCAGCGTGGCGAGGTTTTCCGGATCACCGGCGCCCGGACCGGCCTGGCCGAGGACGTGCGGGGCCGGCAGCGCCGGTACGTGATCTCGATGTCGATCCGGACGGTGTCCGTGATCCTGGCCGCGTCCCTGTGGAACGTGGAGCGGTACGTCGCCATCGTGGCGCTGGTGCTGGGCGCCGCGCTGCCGTACATCGCGGTGGTGATCGCAAACGCGGGGCGGGAACGGCCGCAGTCGCTGCCGTCGACCTTCGTCGCCATGCCGTCCAAGCCGATGATCACACCGCCACGTGACGAAGAGTCAGCGGATCGGTCGGATTCCGGCCCGGAGCAGGAATCGTCCCGGCCGGGGCCGGAGTGGCGGGAGAAACGTTCCGACCGCGCCTGAGCAGCGTGGGAGCGGAAAAAGCGGAAGGCGACTTCCCGCCAAGCTCAAGAAAAGCTCAGTTCAATCATGCTGTTCTTGTGCCGGTCGGCCAGTGGTGCGTGACATACTGCGTACGCGCTCCGCATCCCCCGTCGGAGCGACAGACCGACGCCGGGCAGCTCCCCCCGTGGCTGCTCGGCGTCGCCTTGTTCGCAGCCGTTTCCGCGCGAATTCACTCCGCTCCCGCCGCGGCCCTTCCCCTTCGCCCGCCTCTGCGAGAATCTTCCCGTGAGTGAGACACCGATCTGTTCCGCGAAGGGCTGCCGGGCCGACGCCGTATGGGTGCTGGCGTGGAACAACCCGAAGATCCACACCCCGGAGCGGCGCAAGACCTGGATCGCCTGCGAGGAACACCGCGAGCAGCTGTCCCAGTTCCTCGGCGTGCGCGGCTTCCTGAAGGACGTGGTCCCGCTCCGGGAGTGGGAGGACTCAGCCGCCGATCGCTGACATGGGGCGGTCCGGCTGGACGAAGGACGGGTCGTCGAGGCCCGCGCCCGCCTTCTTGCCCCACATCGCCTTGCGCCACAGCTCGGCGATCTCCTCGTCCCGTGCGCCGGAGCGCAGCAGGGCGCGCAGGTCGGTCTCCTCGGTGGCGAACAGACAGGTGCGTATCTGGCCGTCGGCGGTGAGCCGGGTGCGGTCGCAGGCCGCGCAGAACGGACGGGTCACCGAGGCGATCACGCCGACCCGCTGCGGGCCGCCGTCCACCAGCCAGCGCTCCGCCGGGGCAGAACCGCGCTCGCCCTCGCCCTCCGCGGTCAGCTCGAAGCGAGTGCGCAGGGAGGCGAGGATGTCCTGGGCGGTGACCATGCCCTCGCGCTTCCAGCCGTGCTGGGCGTCGAGCGGCATCTGCTCGATGAAGCGGAGCTCGTAACTGTGCTCCAGCGCCCAGGCCAGCAGGTCGGGGGCCTCGTCCGCGTTCAGGCCCGGCATCAGGACCGAGTTGACCTTGACCGGGGTGAGGCCCGCCTCGGAGGCGGCGCGGAGGCCGTCCAGTACGTCCTGGTGGCGGTTGCGCCGGGTGAGGGTCTTGAAGACGTCGGGGCGCAGCGTGTCCAGCGAGACGTTGACCCGGTCGAGTCCGGCCTGCTTCAGGGCGGCGGCGGTGCGCTTGAGGCCGATGCCGTTGGTGGTGATCGACATCCGGGGGCGCGGCCGAAGCGCCGCGACGCGCTCCACGATGCCGACCAGGCCGGGGCGGAGCAGGGGCTCGCCGCCGGTGAAGCGGACCTCTTCGATGCCGAGGTGGGTCACCGCGAGGTCGATCAGGCGGACGATCTCGTCGTCCGTGAGCAGGTCCGGCTTGGCCAGCCACTGCAGACCCTCCTCGGGCATGCAGTAGGTGCAGCGCAGATTGCACCGGTCGGTCAGTGAAACCCTCAGGTCGGTGGCCACCCGGCCGTAGGTGTCGATGAGCACGTGGGCCCCCTCCCTCGTACCGGACCGCTTGTCACTGTCACCTGCGAGCCTACGCGAGACCTCGGACATCGACAGCGGGTGGCTTCCCGGCCCGGTGCGGACGCGGCCGTGAGGTGTGCCGGGCGGGCGGCTCAGTGCGCCCCGGTGCCGGTCAGGGACCGTACCTCCAGCTCGGCGTACTTCTCTGCGTCCGGGACCTCCTTGGACAGCAGGGTGCCGACCGCGCCCAGCAGGAAGCCGACCGGGATCGAGATGATGCCGGGGTTCTCCAGCGGGAACCAGTGGAAGTCGGCGTCGGGGAACATCGAGGTCGGCTTGCCGGAGACCACGGGGGAGAACAGCACCAGGCCGACCGCGGTGACCAGGCCGCCGTAGATCGACCACAGGGCGCCTGAGGTGGTGAACCGCTTCCAGAACAGGCTGTAGAGGATGGTCGGCAGGTTCGCCGACGCGGCGACCGCGAAGGCCAGCGCCACGAGTCCGGCCACGTTCAGGTCGCGGGCGAGGGCACCGAGCACGATGGAGACGGCGCCGATGCCGACGGTGGCGTACCGGGCGGCGTTGATCTCCTGCTTCTCGGTGGCCCGGCCCCTCTTGATCACGTTGGCGTAGATGTCGTGGGCGAAGGACGAGGAGGAGGCCAGGGTGAGGCCGGCGACGACCGCGAGGATCGTGGCGAAGGCGACGGCGGAGATGCTGGCCAGCAGGATGGCGCCCCAGTTGGAGTCCACTCCCCCGAGGTGCAGGGCGAGCAGGGGGGCCGCGGTGTTGCCCGCCTTGTTGGAGGCGATGATCTCCTCGGGCTTGATGAGCGCGGCGGCGCCGAAGCCCAGGGCGAGGGTCATCAGATAGAAGGCGCCGATCAGGCCGATGGCCCAGATCACCGACTTCCGGGCCGCCTTGGCGGTGGGCACCGTGTAGAAGCGGATCAGGATGTGCGGCAGGCCCGCGGTGCCCAGGACCAGGGCGATGCCGAGGGAGATGAAGTCCAGCTTGGAGGTGCCGGTGGCGCCGTACTTCAGGCCGGGCTCCAGGAACGCCTTGCCCTTGCCGCTGTTGTCGGCGGCCGAGCCCAGCAGGTCGGAGACGTTGAAGTCGAACTTGAGCAGCACCAGGAAGGTCAGCAGAACGGCGCCCGCGATGAGGAGGACGGCCTTGACCATCTGGACCCAGGTCGTGCCCTTCATGCCGCCGATGGTGACGTACACGATCATCAGGACGCCTACCAGGGCGACGATGCCGATCTTGCCGCTGTCGCTGGTGATGCCGAGCAGCAGGGAGACCAGGACACCGGCGCCTGCCATCTGGGCGAGCAGGTAGAAGATCGACACCACGATGGTGGAGGTGCCCGCGGCGGTGCGCACCGGGCGCTGGCGCATCCGGTAGGCCAGCACGTCGCCCATGGTGTAGCGGCCGGAGTTGCGCAGCGGTTCGGCGACCAGGAGCAGGGCGACCAGCCAGGCGACCAGGAAGCCGATGGAGTACAGGAAGCCGTCGTAGCCGAACAGGGCGATGGCGCCCGCGATGCCGAGGAAGGACGCGGCGGACATGTAGTCGCCGGAGACGGCGAGTCCGTTCTGGAAGCCGGTGAACTGGCGGCCGCCCGCGTAGAAGTCGGCGGCGTCCTTGGTCTGGCGGCCCGCCCAGACGGTGATGACCAGGGTCGCGGCGACGAAGACCGCGAACAGGGAGATGATCAGCCCTCTGTGCTCACTGGCCTCGCCGGCCGCGAGCCAGGTGTGCTGGGCGGCGATCGTGTGCTGAGCGGAAATCATGCGCCGCCCTCCATCCGGGACTTGATGGCCTCGGCCCTGGGGTCGAGCTTGGCGGCCGCGTGCCGCGCGTACCACCAGGCGATGAGGAACGTGGTGAGGAACTGGGCGAGGCCCAGCACGAGGGCCACGTTGATGTTCCCGGCGATCTCGGTGCCCATGAAGCCGCCCGCGTAGCAGGAGAGCAGCACGTAGAGCAGGTACCAGGTGATGAAGGCGATCGTCAGGGGGAAGGCGAAGGAGCGGTGTGCGCGGCGCAGTTCACCGAACTCCGCGCTCGCCTGCGCCTCGGTGAACTCCACGGGGGAAGGAAGTTGGTGCTTCGCGGGGGGCGGTGTCTCGGTCGCCACTCAAGGTCTCCTCGCGTCACGGACGGGCGGTTGCCGACCTCACTGGAACGGAGATCACGTTACCGGGCGTCAACGAGCGACTCCCCGTGGTGATCCTCCGGGGGGCGCGATCCGGCCGTGCCCCCTCGTTGACGCACACGGTCCGGCGCTGACGCCGGTTCACGCGAGTTCGGGGCTTTCGGAGTTCCGCGCCCGCGGGATAGCTTCACCTTGTTCCACCCGTCATGTACCTGCCCGAGCGCCACCCGTGCCTCGGGCGGTTCCGTTTCCGGATGATGTGGAGATCCCATGGCTCATCTGCGCTCCCGGCGCCGGTTCGCGCCGGCCGTCCCGGTCGTGCTGTCGCTGACCGCCTCGCTCGGCTTCCTGCCGACGGCGGCTTCGGCGGCCCCGTCCACGGCCCCGACGACGCGGGCGGCGGAGGGTTCGGCCACCACGTACGACGGCCCGAAGCTGTCCTACGTGGTCAACACCAGAACGGACCATCGCACGATCGAGTCGGTGCGCAGCGCGATAGGACGCAACGGCGGCACCGTCGTGGCCAGTTACGACCGCATCGGCGTCATCGTGGTGCACTCCGCGAACCCCGGCTTCGCCACGTCGATCCGCAAGGTGCCCGGTGTCTCCTCGGCCGGGGCCACCCGCAACGCGCCGCTGCCCGCGCAGTCCACCACCGACCTGGGCGCACCGAAGCCGCTGACGGCGGCGGAGCTGTCGAAGGCCAAGGCGGTGGACGGGCAGGACCCGTTGGAGCCGCTCCAGTGGGACCTGCCCGCCATCAAGGCGGACAAGGCCCATGAGAAGACGCTCGGCAACAGCAAGGTGACGGTCGCCGTCATCGACACCGGCGTGGACGACACCCACCCGGACATCGCCCCCAACTTCGACCGGGCGGCCTCCGTCAACTGCGTGTCCGGCGCGCCGGACA